>NZ_WEKR01000070.1:0-48892 GCF_024105395.1 Paracoccus sp. 08
GGGCCGGACGGGGTGATCGAGCTGTCCCGCCGGGAGCTGGCCCTGTGGGAGGCGCTGTTCGACAACGCCGAACGCGTGGTCGCGAAATCGGCCCTGTGCGACAGCATCTACGGCACCGGCGCGGATGTGGACGTGAACGCGGTCGAACTGCTGGTCTCGCGGCTGCGCCGCAAGATCGACGGCGGTGCGGTGCAGATCCGGTCGATCCGCGGGCTGGGCTATATCCTGCAGCAGGACGGGCCCGCATGACCGCGCCCGACGGTCGCGCGGTCAGCCTGCGGACGCGGCTGTTCGTGCTGATCGTGGTACCGCAGTTCGTGCTGGCGGTCCTGGCCAGCGTGGTGCTGCACTGGATGGCGCGCGACATGTCGCGCAACCTCTATGACGACACGCTGAAGGTGGTGGCCCATGCCGTCGCGCGAGAGGTCATGGTGACCAAGGGCGACCTGATTGCGGAATCGCTGCTGACATCGCTGCAGGGCGCGATCGGTGATCCGCTGTTCTATCAGGTCCATGCCGCGGGCGGCCGCTTCATCGTGGGGCGCACCGATGCGCCGCCCATCCCGGCGGGCCGCGAATACCCCGAGGCCGTGCCCGTCTTCTACAACGCCGTCTACAACGACCAGCCGGTCCGCGCGGTGGTGCTGCGCGAATACATCACCGATCCCGAACTGGACGGCTGGACGACCGTGCGCGTCTGGCAGACCGTGACCCGGCGCGAGGCGCTGACCCTGCAGATGCTGGGACAGGCGGCAGCGGTCGTGGCGCTGATGGTGGCCCTGGGGGCGGCGCTTGTCTGGTTCGGCATCAATCGCGGCCTGTCGCCGCTGACCGACCTGCGCGACGCGGTCGCCCTGCGCAATCCCCAGGAGCTGCGCCCGATCCGCCGCCG
Organism: Paracoccus sp. 08; assembly: GCF_024105395.1. Classification (NCBI taxonomy): domain Bacteria; kingdom Pseudomonadati; phylum Pseudomonadota; class Alphaproteobacteria; order Rhodobacterales; family Paracoccaceae; genus Paracoccus; species Paracoccus sp. 08. The sequence goes on from NZ_WEKR01000070.1 coordinate 893, forward strand.
CGTCCCGCGCGAGGTCGTGCCGCTGGTCGCGACCATCAACGGGCTGTTCCAGCGGCTCGGCGCGGAACTGGACCGGCGGCGGGCGTTCATCTCGAACGCGGCGCATCAGCTGCGCAACCCCGTGGCCGCGATCCAGGCGCAGGCGGAATCCGCGCTGCACGCGCGATCGGATGCCGACCGCCAGCAGCGGCTGACCGACCTGCACGAACTGTCCCGCCGCCTGTCGCGCCTGACCCAGCAGATGCTGCGGCTGGACGCGGCCAGCGACGCGCTGGATGCGCAGGGCGGCGCCCCCGCCGATCTGGCGCAGATCGTGGCCGAGGTCGCGCGCCGCCATGTGCCCGCGGCCCTGCGCCGCGACGTCGACCTGTCCCTGGACGGGGTCGAGGGGCCGCTGCCCGTGGCCGCGAACCCCGTCCTGCTGGAGGAGGCGGTCGACAACCTGATCGACAATGCCCTGAAGTACGGCACGCCTCAGGGCAGCGCGCTGCGGCTGGAACTGTCGCGCGACGGGGGCATGGCCGCGCTGCGCGTGCACGACCAAGGCGACGGCATCCCCGCCCAGCTGCACGACGCGGTGTTCGAGCGGTTCTTCCGCGTCAGCACGGCGGATGACGGCGGATCGGGGCTGGGCCTGCCCATCGTGCGCGCCATCGCCCGGCGCGCGGGCGGCGACGCGCGGGTCGAACCGTCCGACCGCGGCTGCGTCATCCTGCTGACGCTTCCCTTGGCAGAGGCTGATGCCCCATCGGGCAGAAAAAGTTAACGCGGCGGCATCCTGACAGTCTTTGGACAGCTTCATGTGCGATGACTGTCCCGTTCGCCCGGTGCCCCAGGTGCCGGACCAATGGGAGGAATAAAAACATGCAAGCAACACTGCGTCGCCTCAAGGGCGCCGTCGCCGCCGCATTCGTGGCCGCCAGCCTGACCGCCGCCCCCGCCGCCGCCCAGGAGGTCGACTTCTCGGGCCAGACCGTCGAATGGTGGGTTCCCTTCTCGGAAGGCGGCGGTTCGGATGTCTGGGCGCGTTTCTTCGCCCCCTACCTGTCGCGGCATCTGCCCGGCAATCCCAACGTGATCATCCGCAACGTCCCCGGCGGCGGCTCGATCACCGGAACCAACGAATTCGCGGCCCGCGCGCGTCCGAACGGCCTGCAGCTGCTGGGCACGTCGGGTTCGACGCAGTTCCCGTTCCTGCTGGGCGACACGCGCGTCCGCTATGACTATGCCGATTTCGAACCGGTGCTGGTCTCGCCCACGGGCGGCGTGGTCTACATCCCGGCCAGCGCCGGCGTGGCCGACGCGTCCGAACTGGGCAAGCTGGCCGACACCGAGCTGGTCTATGCCAGCCAGGGCGCGACCTCGCTGGACCTGGTGCCGATGCTGGCCTTCGAGGTGATGGGCCTGAACGTGCGCCACGTCTTCGGCATGACCGGACGCGGCGACGGCCGCCTGGCGTTCGAGCGTGGCGAGGCCACGATCGACTATCAGACCTCGTCGGCCTATCTGACGAACGTGGCACCCCTGGTCGAGGAAGGCTCGGCCGTGCCGCTGTTCTCCTACGGGGTGCTCGACGCGGAAGGCAACGTGCAGCGCGACCCGTCGTTCCCGGACATCCCGCATTTCGTCGAAGCCTACGAGATGATGCACGGAGAGCCGCCCTCGGGCGTGGCCTTCGAAGCGTACAAGGCGTTCTTCAGCTCGGGCTTTGCCGCGCAGAAGCCCGCGATGCTGCCCGGCGGCACGCCCGAGAACATCGTGCAGGCCTATCGCGACGCATTCGCCGCCGCGGTCCAGGATCCGGAGCTGATCGCCAGCTCGGGCGAGGTGCTGGGCGATTATGACCAGGCCGTGGGCGACGAGGTCGTCGATCTTTACAAGGTCGCGACCACCATCGACCCCGAGGCCCGCGAATGGGTCCGCACCTATCTGAGCGAGAACCACAGCGTGATGCTGGACTGACCTGACCCGCGGGCGGCACGCGACACGCGCGCCGCCCGCCCCCCGTTCCGACCGCGCCACGATGCCCCTGCGACACGCAGTCCGGGCCCGGGTGCGGCCGGTTCCCCGCAAACCGGGTGATCGCCCCCGGCGGCATGCCGACGCGTCCTGCGACGCGCGTGCTGCACGGCGCCATCACCCCATCAGAAGGTCCAAGGGCTTACCATGGTCACTGACGCGATACTTTCTGCGCTCGGCACTGTGCTGACGTTCCAACATATCCAGTACCTGATGATCGGCGTCCTGACCGGCCTGGTCGTGGGCGTCCTGCCCGGCCTTGGCGGCATCGTCGGGATGTCGCTGCTGCTGCCCTTCGTCTATGGCATGGAACCGACGCTGGCGCTGGCGATGCTGATCGGCATCCTGCCGGTCCTGTCCACATCGGACACCTTCGCCTCGATCCTCATGGGGATCCCGGGGTCGTCGGCCTCGCAGGCGACGATCCTGGACGGCTTTCCGCTGGCCAAGAAGGGCCAGGCGGCCCGCGCGCTCAGCGCGGCATTCTCGGCCTCGTTCATCGGCGGTCTGTTCGGGGCGCTGGTCCTGACGGTCTGCGTGCTGATCGCGCGTCCGCTGATCCTGTCCTTCGGCGCGGCCGAACTGTTCATGCTGACCATGTTCGGCCTGTCGATGGTCGGCGCGCTGTCCGGCTCCAGCCTGGCCAAGGGCGTCGCCGCCTGCGCGGCCGGACTTGCGCTTGGCGCGGTCGGCGCGGCGCCCGCCACCGGCGAATACCGGATGGAGTTCGGCTCGCTGTACCTGATGAACGGCGTCCCGCTGGTCATCGTGGGCCTGGCGCTGTTCGCCATCCCCGAGATCGGCGACCTTCTGCGCCGCAACAGCTCGATCGCGCAGGAAGGCTCGGCCATCGGCGCCGGCTGGTCGCAGGGGCTGAAGGACACCTGGATGTACCGCTGGCTGACGCTGCGCCTGGCGGCGCTTGGCGCGATGCTGGGCATGATCCCGGGCCTGGGCGGATCGGTCGTCGACTGGATCGCCTATGGCCACGTCGTGCAGACCTCGCGCGACAAGAGCCAGTTCGGCAAGGGCGACATCCGCGGCGTCATCGCGGTGGAATCGACCACAGCCTCCAAGGATGGCGGCGGCCTGGTGCCGACCCTGCTGTTCGGCATTCCCGGGTCGGGGTCCATGGCGATCTTCCTGGCCGGCATGATCCTGATCGGCCTGCAGCCCGGGCCGTCGATGGTCAGCACCAACCTGGACGTGACCTACACGATCGTCTGGTCGCTGGCGATCGCCAACGTCCTGGGCACGGCGCTGTGCATCCTGCTGGCGCCCGCCATCGCCAAGGTCACGGTCGTGCGCTATCCCCTGGTCGCGCCGTTCATGATCCTGGTCATCACCTTTGCCGCGTTTCAGCCCAACCGCTCGCTCTATGACCTGGTGGCGCTGGTGGTGCTGGGCGTCGTCGGCATGATGCTGCGCCGGTTCGGCTGGCCGCGCCCGGCCTTCCTGATCGGCTTCGTTCTGGCCACGCAGGCCGAACGCTATCTGTACCAGGCGCTGCAGTTCTCGGGGTGGAACGCGTTCCAGCGTCCCATCGTGCTGATCATCGGCGCGATCATCCTGCTGTCCGTCGGCTTCAGCATGTATTCCCAGAAGAAGAGCGGCAGCAAGATCGAGGTCGAGGGCAAGTCCGCCGCGACTCTGACCCAGCCCATGTGGCCGCAGATCGCCTTCACCCTGGGCATCATGGCGCTGTTCGTCTTTACCTTTATGGAGACGATCAACCTGTCGCAGCTGGGCCGCATCTTCCCGGTCAGCATCGCGGTCGTGGGCATGGCCACCGCGGCCATGGTCCTGTGGCCGCAGATCCGCGGCAACCGGTCCAGCGGGGCGGTCTTCGACGCGGAATCCAAGGAGGTGTCGGACCAGCTGGGCCCAATGACGCCGCTGAAATACATCGGTTGGCTGGTGGGCTTTGTCGCTGCCATCGCGCTGGTCGGCTATTTCCTGGCGGTCGTGCTGTTCTTCGTGGCGTTCCTGCGCATCGTCGCCAGGTCTGGCTGGGTTCAGATCCTGCTCTTGACGCTGATGGGGGCGATCATCCTGCTGATCCTGACATCGGCGCTGAACCTGATCCTGCCCGAGGGGCTGCTTCAGAACCACTTCTACGACCGGCTGCCCTGGCCGCTGGTCTCCTGACGAAAGCTTGGCCCGCACCGAAAGGCGCGGGCCATTCCTGTTGAACGAACGGAGGAACAACATGGCCAAACAGCACGGCATTCCCGTCATCATCATGCGCGGCGGCACCTCGAAGGGGCCGTATTTCCGCACCGACGACCTGCCTGCCGACACCGCCGCGCGCGATCGCGTGCTGCTGGCGGCGATGGGCTCGCCCGATGCGCGCCAGATCGACGGCATCGGGGGCGCGGACACGCTGACCTCCAAGGTGGCGATGGTGCGTCCCTCCGCGCGCGAGGGGGTGGATGTCGACTATCTGTTCGCCCAGGTCTCGGTGACCGAAGCGGTGGTGGATACCGGGCCGTCCTGCGGCAACATCCTTGCCGGCGTCGGCCCCTTTGCCATCGAACGCGGCATGGTCGCGGCTACCGGCCGCGAGACGCGCGTCGTCATCTATAACGAGAACACCGCCAGCCGGATCGAGGCCGTGGTCAGCACCGATGACGGTGCGGTCGATTACGACGGCGATCAGGTCATCGCCGGGGTGCCCGGCACGGCCGCCGCGGTGCGGCTGAACTTCATGGACATCGTCGGGTCCAAGACCAGCGGGCTGCTGCCTTCGGGCCATCTGCTGGAACAGATCGACGGCATCGACGTCACGCTGATCGACGTGGCGGTGCCCNTGATGATCCTGCGCGCGGCGGACCTGGGCAAGACCGGCTATGAGACCCCCGCCGAACTGGACGCCGACCGCGACTTCTTTGCCCGGCTGGAGGCGATGCGGCTGGAGGCCGGGCGCCGCATGGGCCTGGGCGACGTGACCGGAAAGGTCATCCCCAAGGTCGCGATCCTGGCCGCGCCGCGCGACGGCGGCCACGTCGCCGCGCGCTATTTCGTGCCGCACAAGGCGCATGCCGCCTTCGCGGTGACCGGCGCGCTGTGCGTGGCGACGGTGTCGGTCCTGGAGGGGTCGGTCTCGGACGGGCTGGCGCAGCGCCCGGAGGGAGAGGACCGCGAGATCCTGATCGAGCATCCAAGCGGCATGATCGACGTGGCCCTGCGCACCAGCGGCCGGGGCCACGACCTGCAGGTGGTCAGCGCCGGCGCGATACGCACCGCGCGCAAGCTGGTCACCGGAGAGGTCTTCGTCCCCGCGGCGGCGCTGGCCGGGGCATAGGCCCGCCCCTGGACGACAAAGGCCCCGGCATCGCAGCCGGGGCCTTTTTCATGCGCGGGGATGACGGATCAGCGGGTCTTTTCCAGCTTTTCGGCCTCGGCCACCAGCGCGGTGAAGCGGAAAAAGCCGTGGATCATCTTGGAGAAGGGCATCAGCAGGAACAGCGTCATGACCGTCGCCAGGTGGACCGCCAGCAGCGGGCCGACCGCGCCCGTGCCCGTGGCCGCATAGAGCGCAAGCCCCGTCGCCGCCACCGCGCCCAGCAGCACGATGAAGGCCATCTCTCCGCCCCAGACCCGGCGCGCGCCCAGGCCGGGATCGGCGCGCAGCTTCAGCGCGGCCAGCCCGATCGCGCCCGCGACCATCGCGACGCCGCCCGGCACGCCCAGCAGCTTGGGCGGCGCCCAAAGCGGATAGGGGGCGTACCAGCCGAAGACGTAATGCAGGATCGTGCCCGACGATGTCGCGGCAAAGCAGGCCAGGAACCCCCACATCATCAGCTGATGCGCGATGCGGCGTTTCTGGCTGAAGCGGTCGCCATCCTCGAAGTTGCAGCCGTCGCCATGCCCGCCGTTCAGGTTCTTCATCCGCCCGGCCATGTCGCCTGCCTTGGCCAGGTGGCGCAACCGGACCCGCCCGCCGCCGACCTCGCGCCAATAGTCGCGCAGCGACAGCCCGATCAGCGCCAGGGGCGCGACGAAGGCGGGGATGAAGATCGCGATCATCATATTGTGCGCCATGTAGGCATAGAACCCCTCGCCCCCGGTCGGGCGCGCAGCCGCGATCAGCGCGAAGAACAGCGTCAGCGCGACGACCAGCAGCCCGGCCATCGCCACGCCGCGTTCATGGAACATCCGGGCCAGCGCCTGCGGGCGCGCCAGGCGTTCCCAGCTGTCCTGGCGGACCTCGGCCAGGGCGGCGGGGATGTTCAGGTCGAATTCATGGGGCGCGGTGTACTGGCAGGCGTAATGGCAGCCGCGGCAGTTGTGGCACAGGTTCGACAGATGCGTCAGGTCACCGTCGGCAAAGGCCTTGCTGCGCGTCATGGCGGGAAAGACCGAACAGAACCCCTCGCAGTAACGACAGGCGTTGCAGATCTCGATCTGGCGGCGGGCCTCCTCGGTGGCGGTCAGCGGGGTGGTTGCGGCGAAATCAAGCGACATGGGCGGCGGCCTCCTTGCCGGCGATGCGTCCGAAGACGGTTCCGATGGTCATTCCAAAGCCTGCCAGATAGCCCTGGCCCAGGATCGAGCCCGCCATGATCTCTCCGGCGGCCCACAGGTTGGTGATCGGCCCGTCGGGCGTATGGACCTGCGCGCTGTCGGACACCTTCAGGCCCAGATAGGTGAAGGTCACGCCGGGGCGCAGCTGATAGCCGTAAAAGGGCGGCGTATCCAACGGGCGGGCCCAGTTCGTCTTCTGGATGTCCAGCCCCTCGGTCGCCATCCCGTCCAGCTCTGTCGGGTGGAACGTGCCGGGGCGGCAGGCGGCGTTGAAGGCCGAAACGGTGGTCTGCACCGCGGCGGGGTCCAGCCCCATCTTGGCGGCCAGTTCGGGGATCGTGTCGGCCACGATGGGGGGAAAGACCGACGGCATGAACAGGTCGATCGACTTGGCATCGATCAGCGCATAGCCGACCTGGTCGGGCTGGGCCGCGACCAGGCGACCCCAGATCGCATAGCGCTTGGGCCAGGTATCCTCGCCCTCGTCATAAAAGCGCTGGCCGTCGCGGTTCACCACGATCGAGAAGGGCACGCAGTCCAGGCGCGTGACGATGCCGCCGTCGTATTTCGGTGCGCGCCCGTCGATGGCCACGGCGTGGCACTGCGTTGGGTCGCCCACGCTGTCGGCGCCCTGGTCCAGCATGTCCTTCAGCACGACGCCGCGGTTATAGGGCGTGCCCCGGATCAGGAAGTTGCGCGCCGACGGCCCCCAGGCTCGCGCCAGCCAGTCCAGATCCGCCTGGAACCCGCCCGATGCCAGCACGAAGGCCCGCGCGCGGATGGTGACCGGCGGGGCCTCGGCGATCTCGACGTCCAGATGGGTGATGGCCTGGCCTTCGCGGTGGACATGGCGGACCTGCGCCTCATAGACGATGGTGACGCCCAGGTCGGCGGCGGTGTTGTAATAGGCGTTCACCAGCGCCTTGCCCCCGCCCAGGAAGAAGGCGTTGGTGCGCGACAGCGACAGGGTGCCCGACAGGGACGGCTGAAAGCGGACCCCGTGGTCCTGCATCCAGGGCAGGCACTCCTCGGAGGTGCGGATGGTCATGCGCGCCAAGTGTTCGTCGGTCTTGCCCTTGGTGACCAGCATCAGGTCGTTGAAGTATTCGTCCTCCTCATAGGCGCCGGTCAGCGGCGACATCGGGCCGCGATGCATGCAGCGGAAGTTGCGCGTGTGCCGCGAATTGCCGCCGCGATAGGGCAGGGGCGCGCCCTCCAGGATGATGACCCGCGCACCGGCCTCGGCCGCGGTGATCGCGGCGCACAGCGCGGCATTGCCGCCGCCGACCACCGCGATGTCGTAAAGGTCGCTGTATCGGGTCATTCGTCCTCCATCGGTATTTCACGGCCGCGCATGGCGCGGATGCGCGCGTTCAGGGCGGCCTCGACATGGGCGCGCATCGCGGCCTCGGCTGCATCGCCGTCATGGGCGGCGATGGCGCGGATCACGGCGGCATGCTCGGCCGCCGCGGCCTCGGGGCGGGTCGGATCGGCCAGCGTCGTGGGCCCCAGGATCAGCAGCGTCTTTTGCAGCGCGCTCATGGTCTTGACCAGGAACCGGTTGCGCGCGGCGTCCAGCAGGGTGCGGTGGAACTGGCGGTTCAGCTCCTGCGCGGCGGCGCCCGGTTCGCTGGCGGCCAAGGCGTCGTTCAGCTCGGTCAGCTCGACCACCTCGACGCGCTGCGCCATCCGCGCGGCAAGGCGCGAGGCCGTGCCCTCGAGGACCGACCGCATCTCGTACAGCTCGATCACCTCGGCATAGTCCAGGTTGCGGATCGTGGCCCCTTGACGCGCCTGGTGGGTGACCAGGCCGTCGGCCTCCAGCTGCCGGATCGCCTCGCGCACCGGCGTGCGCGAGATGCCCAAGCGCTCGGCCAGTTCGGTCTCGCGCAGTCGGGCGCCGGGCAGCAGCTGCCCCGACTTGATGTCGGCCAGCAGGCGGCGATAGGCGGATTGCCCCTGGGGGCCGTCGGTGTCGTCGGTCATGGGCCTGCAGATCCTTGTTGCATCCGGCTGCATACAGTTGGATACATAAAGCGTCAACAAGGAGAATGCCATGACGCAGCCCGACCGTTCCATGCTGTCGTCGCTGGTCCCGCGGGCCGGCACCCTGATGCTGGCGCTGGCGGGCGCGGCGACATTCCACCTGCTGGGACTGCCGCTGCCGTTCCTGTTCGGGCCGATGTCGTTCTGCCTGGCGGCGGCGCTGACGGGCGCGCGGCTGCGCGGGATGGGACCGGTCTCGGTGGGGGCGCGGACCATCCTGGGGGTCGCCGTCGGCGCGTCGATCACCCCCCAGGTCGTCGCCCAGATCCCGCAGATGGCGCTCAGCGTGGCGCTTGTCCCGGTCTATGTGCTGCTGATCGGCCTGATCGGGGTGCCGTTCTTTCGCAGGCTGGGGTTTGACCCGGCCACGTCCTATTACGCCGCCATGCCCGGCGGGCTGCAGGACATGGTCATCTTCGGGCAGGAGGCCGGGGCCGACGTCCGGGCGCTGTCCCTGATCCACGCCACCCGCGTCGCGGTGCTGGTCACCATCGCGCCGGCGATCCTGGTCTGGCTGTACGATGCGCCGCTGACCGGGGCGATGGGTGCGCCGCTGCGCGATTTCGGCGCGGGGCAGCTGGGCTGGATGGCGGTATCCGCGATCGTTGGCTGGAAGGGCGGCGAATACCTGGGGCTGTTCGGCGCCTCGATCCTGGGTCCGATGATCACCACCGCCGCCCTGTCGATGGCCGGCATCATCACGCAGCGCCCCCCGGCCGAGGCGATCATGCTGGCGCAGCTGTTCATCGGCATCGGCATCGGCGTGCAGTATGTCGGCGTCACGCTGCGCGAGCTGCGGATGTTCGTGCTGTCTGGGCTGGCCTTCGTGATGGTGCTGGCGGTGCTGGCGGCGGCCTTCACCGAATTCGTGGTCCTGACCGGCCTGGCCCGCCCGCTGGAGGGGTTCCTGGCCTTTGCCCCCGGCGGGCAGGCCGAACTGACGGTGCTGGCCATCGTCGTGGGTGCCGACCTGGGCTTTGTCGTCCTGCACCACCTGACGCGGATCGTCGTGGTCATCACCGGCGCCCCGCTGATGGCGCGCTATATGGGCGTGCCGCGGCCGGTCCGGCGCCGACCCTAGCCGGGCGTCGTCCCCGCAACGTCCTGCGCGGCGATGAAGCCAAGCGCCGACAGGCTGTGGCGCACCTTGTTCAGATGCGCCTCCATCTGCAGGGCGGCGCCGGCATGGTCGCCCGCCTCGATCAGCTCCAGGATCGCCAGATGTTCCCGCGACTGCCGGTAATAGCGTTCGCGGTCGTCCATCGCGCGATAGGTCAGCAGCCGCCGGACCCGATTCACCCGCATCAGCGCCTGAAGCATGAAGGGATTGCCCGCCCCGGACATGACCGCCTCGTGGAACTGCGCGCCGCGCAGGTACAGGGCATCGGGCGGCGCGCGGTCGATCGTGCCGTCCAGCAGGTCGTGCTCGACCCGGCGCAGGCGGGCGATGTCGCCTTGGGGCAGGTGATAGCGGGGCAGGCGCAGCGCCGCGGGTTCCAGGATCAGCCGCATCTGCGTGGTATGGTCCAGCGCGTCGGGTGCGGTCAGTTCGGTGTTGATGTTCCAGCCATAGCCCGCGCGCTTCTCCGCGATCCCCTCGCGGATCAGCCTCCCCATCAGGTCCGAGGTCTGCCGCCGTGTCAGCGCAAAGCGGTCGCGGATCTGCTGTTCGGTGACCTGCGGACCGATGGCCTGTTCCGTCAACAGGACCGCCAGGCGCAGATAGGCCGCATGGACCGGATCAGGCGGCGCGGCCGATGCCGCGGGCCCGTTTCCGCGCACGAAGAAGCCGCGGTTCGGTTCGTGCCGGACATGGCCGGTGTCTGCCAGTTCCTTCAGGGCCTGCTCGACCGGCCAGCGCGACACCGCGAATCTCCGGGCCAGATCGGCGGTGCGCAGATGCGTGCCCTCGGGCAGGGATTCGGCGGTGATATATGCCGCGATGTCGGCGGCAAGATGCGGGCCGATGCGGCTGCGTGACGGGGGCGTGGGGGGCAAATGCGGGGCCTTTGTTTGGGTCCGTCCGATCTAACACGCAGTCGTCGTCTTCACTATTGCATTTTAACGACCAAAAATGGATAAAATGCGCGACAGCGAAAGGACCGCGCATGCCGCAGGAAAGCCAAGTCTTCACAGAAGCCGGTCTGACGTCTGCGGTCGCCGCGATCTTCGCGGCCCATGACGTGCCCCAGGCCGACGCGCGGCGGGTTGCCGAATGCCTGGTGCTGGCGGATCTTCGCGGGGTGTCGTCACACGGCGTGTCGCGCGTCCCGATCTATCTGGATCGGCTGCGTCGTGGGCTGGTCAAGGCCAGGCCCTGTATGGTGCTGGACCGCCCGGTCTCGGTCGCGGCACGGCTGGATGCGGATGACGCGCTTGGCTTTGTCGCCGCGACCCGTGCCATCGCCGAAGCGGTCGACATGGCGCGCGACCATGGCATGGGCATGTGCGCGGTGCGGCGGTCGACGCATTTCGGCATGGCGGCAAGCTATCTGCTGCAGGCGACGGATGCGGGAATGGCGGCCTTCGTCTTCACCAACGCGTCCCGGGCGATGCCGATCTGGGGCGGGCGGGCGCCGTTTCTGGGAACCAGCCCCTTCGCGTTTGCCGCGCCGGCGGGTGATCGTCCGATCGTCCTGGACATGGCGCTGTCGGTCGTGGCGCGCGGCAAGGTGCGCCGCGCCGCCGCCCGCAACGAACCGATCCCGCTTGGCTGGGCGCTGGATGCCGACGGAAACCCCACCACGGATGCGCAGAAGGGATACGAGGGCGTCGTGCTGCCGTTGGCCGGCGCCAAGGGATCGGGGCTGTCCCTGATGATGGAGATCATGGCGGGGGNGATGTCAGGCGCAGCCTTCGGGGGGGCGGTGGGCAATCAGTACAGCGATTTCGACGCCCCCCAGGATGTGGGCCACGTCTTCCTGGCCTTCCGCCCGGACCTGTTCCTGGAACCCGGCCAGTACGAGGCGCGGATCGAAGAGCTGATCCGCCGCGCCAAGGACCAGCCCCGCGCCGCCGGCGTGGACCGGATCATGATGCCCGGAGAGATCGAGGCACGCGCGACCCAGATCCGCAGGCGCGACGGCATCCGCCTTGACGGCGAGGACCTGCGCCTGTTGGCGCAGGCGGCGGCCCGCGCGGGTGTCACACTGAAGCCGTGACAGGCGCCCGCCTCGGGGCCGCAGGTATTTCCCGACGAAGGAACCACGACATGAGATCAACCAGACGACGGAACCTGACGACTGCGCTGCTGGCCACGATGACCATTCCCGCCGCCCCCCGCGCGCATAAGGTTGATCGTGCCGGGCAGCAGATGGGCGCGGTAATCCTCCTTGGCGCGGGCGGGCGAACCGATGCCTTGGCTCGGATCTTCGCCCCCTGTTTATGCCGCTATCTTCCAGGCCAGCTGGCGGTCTTCATCCGCAATGTGCCCGGTGGTGGGTTGAGCATCGGTACAAACCAGTCCGCAGCGCGACCATCACCCGCATCCGCGATCTGCGGTGCGGACGGCCTGGCGCGATCCCTGCCCGCGGGCACGACTTGCCGCTGGTGAGCGAGGACGGCGACTGTCTGAGCACGTGCCGCGCCGGCAACAGATGCTGGCTCGGCACCTCGCCGGACAACGCCCACCGCATTGACCCTCCCCCGAACGGAGATCCTTCATGACCCCATCCGACCCCGTCACGCTTCTGGTCCTTGACGGCGACGGCATCAGCCCCGAGATCACTGCGGCGACGCTGGACGTGCTGGACGCGGTGCAGGACCGGACCGGCCTGCGGTTCCGCCTGGACCAGGCCCAAGTCGGGCTGCGGCCGCTTGCGGCGCAGGGCACGACCTTTCCCGCGGGCCTGCTGGACCGGGCCCGCGCGGCGGACGGGGTGATCCTGGGGCCGGTGTCGCACAACGACTATCCCCCCGAGGCACAGGGCGGCGTCAATCCGTCGGGGCATTTGCGCAAGCACCTGGACCTGTTCGCCAACATCCGCCCGGCCCGGTCCCACCCCGATTTTCCGGCCCGCTGCGGCGTGCCCGTCGAACTGGTGATCGTGCGCGAGAACACCGAGGGCTTTTACGCCGACCGCACGATGTTCGCCGGCACCGGAGAGTTCATGCCGACCGAGGATGTGGCCATCGCCATGCGCAAGGTGACGCGCCAGGGTTCGACCCGCATCGCCGAGGCGGGGTTCCGCATCGCGCGCCAGCGGGGCGGCCGGCTGACCGTCGTCCACAAGGCCAACGTCCTGCGCATCAGCGACGGCCTGTTCTTGTCCTGCACGCGCGCCGTGGCACAGTCCTATCCCGATGTCGTGGTCGAGGAGGTGCTGGTCGATGCCATGGCGGCCCTGCTGGTGCGCGACGCGTCGGCCTTCGACACCATCGTGACCACCAACATGTTCGGCGACATCCTCTCTGACCAGGCGACCGAGATCGCGGGCAGCATCGGCCTTGCCGCATCGTTGAACGCCGGAGAGGCCCATGCCATGGCGCAGGCCCAGCACGGATCGGCGCCGTCGATCGCGGGCCACGACCGCGCGAACCCGGCATCGCTGATCAACTCGACCGCGATGCTTCTGCGTTGGCTGGGCGATCGCCGCGGCGACCCTGCCCTGGGAGCCGCGGCCGACCTGATCGAGGATGCCGTGGCCCGCGTCATCGCCGTGCCTGCCTGGCGGACCGGCGATCTGGGCGGGCCGCTTGGCACCGCCGCCTTTGCCGCGCGCATCGTCGACACCATCCGCAACCCCGGAGCCACCCATGACCGATGACGACCTGAACGCCGCCCTGGCGCCCACCGGCGCGCTGCGCGTGGTGATCAACACCGGGAACGCGATCCTGACCCGCCCCACGGCGGACGGGCAGCCCGCGGGCATCTCGGTCGATCTGGCCCGCGCCCTGGCCGCACGGCGCGGGCTGCCGCTGGATCTGGTGACGGTGCCGAATGCCGCCGCCTCGGTCGCGATGGTGTCGGAGGGGCGCGCTGATCTGGGGTTCTTCGCGGTCGATCCGGCGCGTGCCGCGACCGTGGCCTTCACCGACCCCTGGGTGCTGATCGAGGGGTGGTATCTGGTGCGCGACGGATCGCCCATCACCGCGCTGGATCAGGTCGACCGTCCCGGCATCCGCATCGCGGTCGGGCGGGGCAGCGCCTATGATCTGCACCTCTCGCGCACGATCGTGCAGGCAAGCCTAGAACGCGTCAAAACCTCGCAGGAGGTCGTCGATTTCGCCCTGCGCGAAGGGTTCGAGGTCGCCGCCAGCATCCGCCAGCAGCTTGAATCCGACCAGCGCCGTCACCCCGGCCTGCGCCTGCTGCCCGAACGGTTCATGGTGATCCCCCAGGCCCTGGGCGTGCCGGCCGGCCGCGATGCGTCCGTGGTCGCCGCACTGAACGCGTTCCTTGCGGATGCCCGGCAGTCAGGCCTGATCGCCGACATGATGACGCGGAATGCCACCCAGGGTGCGGTCCTGCCCTGACCGCACGGGTGTGGTGGTCTCGTCTCCAATGTTACGTTTTGCTCTATAGGGCGGGAGCATCGCCTTGGCGCCGGTTGCGAAAGCCCTGCACGCGATGGTTTTTGAATCGGCCGCATCTCGGTGCCCGCCGGAATGCCATCTGTGCTTGGCCGCAGCGGAATTGGGATTGGCCCGGAGGGCCACCTTTGCCATTTGCAACGAGCTACGTGCTGCCTCCTCTGACGGGCATCGGCGGCGCACGATGGCCGCGATCAATCGCGATGCGAGGCCATCCGGGCGACGCGAACCGCAGTGGAGATAGCCTGCATTCGGGATTGCGACGTCATCACCGCCGCGGATCGCACGTAGGGCAGGGGTAACGGGCAATAGCGTGCGGCAGCGGTTCGATGCCCTGCGTTGGGTGCGAGGATCAGCAAGGATGTCATTGCCCCGGACAACGCATCTCACTGGCCAGTGCCAGAGTGCAGCTTTGCTTTGCCTTTTGTCGGCACGCAGCGCGCATGACCGCACAAAGTTTACATCTCGATTGTGCTCCAAGGATGAAGCGACAGGGGCCATTTGCACGAGGCCCCCCGGCCGACCGGATGCTTGGCCGGCACAATGCCGGCCACAATCAAATCGGTGTGGATCGCGCGACGATGCTGCGGGGCACGGTGGCCGCGGCCGGGGCGCCACGCCTCAGCCGCGGTCCCTGTCGGAGAGGGGGCGCTTTTTGCCGGTCAGCATCGACAGAACCAGGTTCTCGTGGTGGCGCAGGCTCTCGACCAGGATGCCCGCGACATGCAGCGACGCCAGCACCAGGATCAGCGTGGCCAGAACTTCGTGGACCTCCTCCATCGTGGACGATCCCCAGAACGCGTCGGTCGTCTGCAGCCAGCCCGTCAGCGCGGTGCCCGCGACCGTCAGCAGCAGCGCCACGATCATCGCGCCGCCCGCCGGGTTGTGGCCCAGATAGCGGCGTTCGCGGCCCGCCCGCAGGTCGCGCAGATGGGCCAGCACCGGGCGCGGCCCGCGGACGAAATCCGTGAAGCGGGCATGGCGGGGGCCGATCAGCCCCCAGATCACGCGCGCCGCGATCAGCGCCGCGATGACATAGCCCATGCGCTCGTGCACGATCTTGGGCCCCTCGGCGGTCAACCAGACCCCCGCGATCAGCGCAACCAGCGACCAGTGGAACAGCCGCACGAAGCCGTCCCACACGCGCACCCTGTCAGTCGTCATCGCCCACCGCCTCGAAGGTGGCGGGGTCGAAGAACGTCTCGACGCGCTTGCCGTCCTGGTCGTGGCCATAGACCTCATAGCAGCCGTCCTCGGTCTTGACGTTGCTGACGGTCCAGCCTTTCGCGGTCAGCGCGGCGGTCAGCTCCTCAACCGGGCGCCAGTCGGCCTGGACCACGTCGCAGCGATCGGCGGCCAGGGCGGGAAAGGCCAGTCCGGCCAGCATCAGGGCAAGAAGGGGGGTACGCATGGATCTCTCCGTCACGGGTGTTTCGATGCGCACAGCAGTGGCCGGCGGACCTTGCAGCAACCTTACAACCCCGGCGGGCAGGCGGTGCCTGCGCGAACGCTTTGACAGGGCCGCGTTCGGGCGTAGCATCCGGGGCAGGGGCGCGATCAACGGGGCGTGTCGATGATGAAGGCCATGCTTGCGGACCGCGCCGACGTCGCCCTGCTGGCGGTTGCGGTGCTGGGCCTGTTGTGCGGGCTGGGCCTGCTGGTGGCGGGTCGGCCCGATGCGGCGGCGTTTGCCTTCGGCGCAGGCGTGATCCCCGTTCTGGCGGTCCTGCTGGCCCAGATCCTGCACAGCCTGGCGCGCCGAGAGGTCGGGCTGGACATCGTGGCCGCGCTGTCCATGTCCGCCGCGCTGATCTTCGGAGAGACGCTGGCGGCCGCGGTGGTCGCGCTGATGTATTCCGGCGGCACGTTCCTTGAGGGTTTTGCCGCAGGCCGCGCCCGGCGCGAGATGACCGACCTGCTGTCCCGCGTCCCCCGCACGGCGACCCTGCATCGGGGCGACAGCCTGGTCGAGGTCGCGCTGGACCGGATCGGGCCCGGCGACCTGCTGCTGATCCGGCAGGGCGCGGTCGCCCCGGTGGACGGGACGGTGGCAGGTCCGGGCGCGTTGCTGGACCAGTCGGCGCTGACCGGCGAATCCCTGCCCCTGCGCCGGACACAGGGCCAGGAGGTGATGAGCGGGTCGACCAATCTGGGCGACGCGTTCGACCTGCGCGCCACCCGTCGCGCCGCCGACAGCACCTATGCCGGCATCGTCCGCCTGGTGGAGACCGCGCACGCGTCCAAGGCGCCGATGGCGCGTCTGGCCGACCGGTACGCGATGCTGTTCCTGGCGGTCACGGTGACCCTGGCGACCGCCGCGTGGTGGGTCACGGGCGATCCGATCCGGGCGGTGGCGGTCCTGGTCGTGGCAACGCCCTGTCCGCTGATCCTGGCCGTGCCGGTGGCCCTAGTCGCGGGGCTGTCGCGGGCGGCGCATTTCGGCGTGCTGATCAAGGGCGCAAAGCCGCTGGAGGCGCTGGCCGGCATCCGCACGCTGATCCTGGACAAGACCGGCACCCTGACCCAGGGCCGCCCCCGGATCGTGTCTATGCAACCGACGGGCAGCCTGTCGCCCGACCAGATGATCCGCCTTGCCGCGGCGCTGGACCAGGCCTCGGGCCATCCGATCGCGCAGGCCATCGTCGCGGCAGCAGTGGGGGCGCCGTTGCCGGTGCCTGCGGCGGTGGTGGAAACCCCGGGCGAGGGCGTGGCGGGCATCGTGGACGGTCATGCGGTCGTCGTGGGCGGCACCGATTTCGTCTTGGCCCAGCTGGGCCTTGCGCCCACGGACGCGCCCCTGCGCGAGGAAGGCGCGGTGGTCGTGTCCCTGGGCGTCGATGGCGTCCTGGCGGGGCACCTGGTCCTGGCGGACGCGTTGCGGCCGGGCATGCCCGCGTTGCTGGCCGGGCTGCGCCGCCGCGGGATCGGGCGCATCCTGCTGGCCACGGGCGACCGGCGCGCGGTCGCGATGGCGGTCACGCGCGGGCTTGGGCTGGACGATGTGCAGGCCGGGCTAAGCCCGGACGACAAGGTCCGGCTGGTCCTGTCCGCACGCGGATCGGGCCCGGTGATGATGGTGGGCGACGGGGTGAACGACGCCCCCGCGCTGGCCGCCGCCGATATCGGCGTGGCGATGGGCGCGCGCGGGGCCGCCGCCTCGGCCGAGGCGGCGGANGTCGTGCTGCTGGTCGATCGGCTGGACCCGCTGCTGCCCGGCATCGAGATCGCGCAGCGCGCGCGCCGCATCGCGCTGCAAAGCGTCGTGGCCGGGATCGGGCTGTCGGGCCTGGGCATGATCGCCGCTGCCCTGGGCCATCTCTCCCCGGTGCAGGGCGCGATCCTGCAGGAGGTGATCGACGTGGCCGTGATCCTGAACGCCCTGCGCGCCCTGCGGATCGTGCCGGAACAGGGCGACCCGTCTTCGGAGGCGGCCTGACGTGGTTGCGGACCACGGGTGTTGCCGTCCCGCCATGCCCGACGATCCGATGCCGCTCCGCCATCCGACCTGTACCTGCGTCCAGTAGTCACGGCGCGGCAAACCGGCGATGGTCCGGCATGACCATTCGCGACGCGACCCCTGCATTCTGGACCAAGGCCAGCCTGGCCACGCGCTTTGCCGTCGTGGGCGGGCTGGTCCTGGCGGTGTTCATGGCGCTGGCCGCGTGGCTTCTGACGGACCGGATCCGGCAGGTGGTGGTCCGCAATACGGCGACGGCGGCGGCGCTTTACATGGACAGTTTCCTGCACCCGCTGGTCGAGGATCACGTCGCCGGAACCGCCCCGTCCCCCGCCATGCGACGCGCCCTGTCCGAGGTTCTGCCGGCGACCGAGATGGGCGGCCGCATCCTGTCCTACAAGGTCTGGACGCAGGGCGGGCTGATCATCGCGGCATCCGACCCCGACCTGATCGGCCGCACGTTCCCCCTGTCCGAGGAGCTGGCCCAGGCCTGGGCGGGACGCATCGCCGCCATCTTCGAGGATGACGCCGAAGAGGAGGACCGCGCCGAACACGCGCTTGGGATGCCGCTGTTGGAGATCTACAGCCCCATCCGCGCCGACTGGACCGGAGAGATCATCGCGGTCGCCGAACTCTATGTCGCCGATCCCGCGCTCAAGGCGGACCTGCAGGCCGCGCGTCTGACGGCGCTTGCGGGTGTGGGCGGGGGCGGGCTGTCCCTGGGGCTGGTGCTTTACGCCATCGTGCGCCAGGGCAGCCGGACCATCGACCGCCAGCGCCGCGACCTGGACCGCCGGCTGGCCGACATGCGCCGCCTGTCCGAGCGCAACGACCTGCTGCGCCTGCAGGTCCAAGAGGCCGCCGGTCGCGCCGCCGCCACGACCGAGGGCGGCCTGCGCCGGATCGGCGCCGACCTGCATGACGGGCCGGCCCAGGACCTGGCCTATGCCCGGCTGCGGCTGGATGCGCTTGCGCGCACCCCCACCCCGGCGCCGGACGAGATGGCCGCGATCCAGCAGGCGCTGGACCGCGCGATGGCCGAGATCCGCCAGATCTCCAAGGGCCTGGTCCTGCCGGAACTGGCGCATCTGCCCGCCGAGGCGATCGTGCGCCTGGCGGTCGAGGCGCATCAGGCGCGCGTTCCGGCCCCCGTCGCAGTGCAGCTTGAGACGGACGGAGCGCCGCCCCTGACGCCGGGCCTGCGCATCTGCCTTTATCGCTTTGTCCAGGAGGGGCTGAACAACGCCGCCCGCCATGCCGGCGGCGCGGATGTCGTGGTGCGCCTGCAGGGCGGGGCGGGGATGCTGCGCCTGACGGTTGCGGATGCGGGTGCGGGTCCTGCCGCGGACCACGCGCCGGGGCTGGGCCTGCAGGGATTGCGCGACAGGGTCGAATCGCTTGGCGGCCGCTTTGGACTGGAGCGGCGCTCCGGGCGCACGGAATTGTGGATGGAGGTCGAGACATGAGCGGGCATCGGGTTGTGGTGGCGGACGATCATCCGCTGTTCCGCGAAGGCGTCGCGCGCACGCTGCAGGAAAGCGGCCGCTTTGCCGTCGTGGCCACCGCCGCCTCGGGCGCCGAGGCGGTCGAGGCGGCGCGCAGCCATGCGCCGGACCTGGTGCTGCTGGACCTGTCGATGCCGCAGGGCGGGCTTTGGGCGCTGGAACGCATCGCCCTGCTGCAGCCCGCGCCGGTGATGGTCCTGCTGACCGTGTCAGAGGACGGCGACGCGGTCTTTGCCGCCCTGGAGGGGGGCGCGCGGGGCTATCTGCTGAAGGGCATCGGCGGTGCCGAACTGGTCGCCACGCTGGAACGGGTAATGCACGGCGAAAGCCACGTCGCCCCGTCGCTGGCGGCGCGGATGCTGGCGCGGATGCGCAGCCCCGTGCCCTCGTCCCGCGATGGCCTGGACCTGCTGACCCCGCGAGAGGAGGAGGTCCTGCGGCTGGTGTCCGAAGGCCTGTCCAACAAGGAGATCGCGCGGCGCACCGACGTGCAGGAACGCACGGTCAAACACCACATGACGCAGATCCTGCAGAAGCTGCACCTGCGCAACCGGACCGAGGCCGCGCTTCTGGCGCAAAAGGAATGGCGCAACGGCTAGCGTTGCGCCATTCGGTGGGGTGGCCGGGATCAGCGGCTGAACTCGGACAGACGCTGCATGTCCTCGGTCGTGGCGCGCCGTTCGACGACGGTGCGGCCCTGGGCGTCCTTCAGCTCGTATCGCCCGTTCTCCAGCTCCTCGCGCCAGCCGTCGGCATAGGAGACCTCGATCCCGCGGGCAGAGCGTTCGATCTCGGTCGGGCGCGACCCCGCGGCACCCCCGCCGACCGTGCCGCCACCCGCCGTGCCCGACGGACGGTCGTCGCGGCCACGGCCATGCCCGCCGTGATCGTCCGAATGCCCGTCATCGCGACCCTGCCCCCGGCCGCCGTGGTCGTCACCCCCACGATCATCGCCGCCGCGCCCGCCGTGGTCGTCGCCCCCGCGTCCGCCGTGATCGTCGCCACCGCGACCACCGTGGTCGTCACCGCCGCGATCATCGCCACCGCGCCCGCCACTGTCGTCACCGCCCCGGTCGCCGTCCTTGGCGAAGGCCATCGCGGATGTCAGCCGCAGGCCCGCATCCGGGTCCAGCCGGACCGATACGGGGGCGGCAATCGCCGCGCCCGCCAGCAGCAGCACCGCCAGCCGCATCCGAAAGGGGCGGTTCGTCATGTGAATGGTGGGGATCATCGTATCTCTCCGCAACGGGGGCCGTCCTGCGGCCGTTGAACACCCCTGCATGAAACCATATCCGCGATCCCTGCGGATCGTACCAAGGTCCGGTACAGGGAAACGCAAAGGTCCGTCGGAATGCCCCGACCCTTGTCCCCCGCGGCCGCCGTCCGCCCGCGCGTAGCGGCACGGGCTGTCGGACGAACCGGAGCGCAGACCTGCACTCGACCCGATGGTGCGTCGCTGAGTCTTTTTGAACTGACGCCCGGAAGGGTCATTCGCGCGCCGATCATTCCCGCCACCGGCAATGCGCACCGAAGCTGATGGCAACAGGGCAGGACAGGCCGCCGCATGATCAAACGGCGGCCCGTAGTCCATGGATCGAACGTGGAACGTCCGCCATCGCCGGTGCGGCACGCTGACCGCGGTGATCATCGCTGCGGCCGGGGGGAACAGCGTTACGCGCCGCCCTGGTTTCCGTCCGCGGCCGAGGGGACCGTCATGCGCCCTCCCTGCGCCAACCGTTCCGGGAGTGATAGCGCGCGTCGATGCGCCCGGCCTCCAGCGTCAGAAGATGCAGCCAGCCGTTGTCGAACAGCGCGGCGACCTGTGGATGGCGGGCCAAGACCGCATCGATGGCCGATGTCGGCGCGTCCAGCATCACCGTCAGCCGCAGGGGATCGTGCACGGGGCGGGTGCCGTCATGGACCGCCTGCCATGGCAGACCCGCGCGCAGCCGCCCGCCATTGCCCTCGACGACGCCGATGCCGCCGGTCACGTTGTGGATCAGCTTGTTGCCGCCGCCGAACAGGGGGGCCGCCACGGTCGAGCCGTAATATTGCAGGCTGATCCAGCTGGCCACGACGACCGGGGCCGTCAGGACCAGTTCCAGCACCTTGAAGTCGGGGTCCAGCGCCCGGTCATAGCTGTGCAGGAAGACGCGCCCGCCAAGGTCCAAGCCGCGCGTGGTGGCGCGCGGTGCGGCGATGAAGGCCGCGCAGCCGGCAAGCCCCCATTCGGGGCGTGTTTCGGCCCAATCGGTCGCGCGGGCGGCGATGGTCGCGGGCGTCGCGCCGGGCAGGCGCTCTGCCCGCTCGACCCGGGTCAGGGCGCCTGCGGCGGCCAGCCAGTCCGTCATGCGGGCCAGGTCGGGCGCGTGGCCGGCCGGGGCGTCGTCGGCAAAAAGCGTCACGCGGTCGGTCGTGGTGTCGTGCAGGGCGGCCACGAACAGCGTGTCGTCGGGCAGCGCGATGCCGTGGGCGGGCAGGGCGGCACGGGTGTCGGGATCGTTCAGCAGACCCGCCAGCACACGGGCCGAGACTTCTCCGCTGCGCCCGCCGCAGGCGCCGCAGTGATAGGCGCTTTCATGGGGATTGTTCGTCACCGACGCACCATGCCCGACCAGCAGGACGACCCGCGCCTGCCCCCCCACCAACCCCATCGCGCGCAGCACGCCGGCCGCGATTGCCCCCTTTTCGGCGGGGTCCATCGGCGCGGACAGGTGCGGTGCCGCGGTGGCAGCGGGCGTCTTGGCCCGGCCAAGCGCGCCCTGCAACAGCTTGACCCCGTATAGCGGGCCGGCTGCCTCGACGAAGGCAAAGGAGGACACGGCCGCCTGCCGGAACCGGTCCCAGGCCCGGGCGGTGCGGGCCACGATGCGGGCATGCGCCTCGGCGTCGTCGGTGGTGCGGTCGCGGGCCGACAGCGACGGGGCCAGCAGCACGGGCAGATGCGCCTCGGCCAGGTCGCTGCCCTGCGGCCGATAGGCCAGCGGCAGGCCGAAAAACCCGGCAAAGCCCAAGGTTTCGGCATCGGGGGCGACCCTTTCCAGCGCGCGCCGGAACACCTCGGACCGCACGTCGATGCAGAATACCGCCTGCAGGGCCGGACGTGCGGCGGCCGGGCGCGGTGCGGACAGTTGCGCGATCAGCCCGCGCTGATAGGCGCGTTCGGATGCCTCCTGCAGGATCGCGTCGACCACCTGGTCGGGCGACGGCTCCAGGGGCCGGGCATGGTCCCGGACGATGCCTGCCCAGCCCTCGGCCAGATCGGGGGCATGGGCCAGCAGCGCCTCCTCCCAGATCAGCCGGATCGCCAGCAGGTCGGTCAGCGTGGTGTCGGTGCCGCCCGCCTGTTCGGCCTGCCAGGACAGCCAGCGCGCGTGCTGCGCCCAGCCCCCCAGATCGACCAGCAGCCGGTGAAACGCCGTCGGGGCGGTATCGGGCGTCAGGCCCAGGCTGGCCGCGGCGCGCAGGATGGCCCGGTCGGGCGTGTCGGGCGCGGCGGCGATATGCGCGCAGAACCCCCGCAATCCGACGATTTCGGGGGTCAGGTCGTTGACCGCCCATTCCCGCCACGCTGCAAAGGCGCCCAGGCCGGGGGCGGGCGTCCACAGCGCCTGCCCCTGATCGAACCGGCCCGCGGCCCACAGCCCGATGCTGCGGGCGATGATCTGGGGCCAGTCGATGCCGTGGCGGCGTGCGGCCAGATCGGCCAGCGTCGGCAGCGCCCTGGGCGCGGGGGCCGGGGCGTTCAGGCGCAGCTTCAGCGTGGCCAGATCCACCGGCTTCAGCGGCGAGGCGCAGGCGATCAACGCCGCCGCCAGGTCGTCGTCGCTGATGCGACCGGCGGCGACCACGGCGCGGAAGTCTTCGCGCGGACGGATTGGCGACAGGCCCGCGACGCGGGTCAGCCGGGCGGCGGCCTGGGGCAGGTCGTCGTCGGTCTGGCCCAGGAACGGGCTGACGGCCACGGTCGCCGCCAGTGGAAAGGCCGGCGGGATCGCGGCCGCGGCGGCCGTCGCGGCGCCCAGCAGGCCGGCGGCGTGATCGGTCATCAGGTTGGAACGGTCAAGGAACATGAAAGCCTCCGCAGGGGACGATGTCGGGGATCAGTTGGGCCGGGCGATGCGGAATCCGCCGATCATCCGGTCGAAGAGGGCGTTGATGTACAGCCCGTTGGCCAGGTGGACGCGCAGGGCGGCCGTCGCCGGATGATGCATCCACAGCGGAAACAGGGCCTGTGCGACCGCGATCAGCCCGAACGAGACCAACACCAGCGCGATCAGTGCCCATTCCAGCGCGCCGGGGACCGGCGGCAGCGGCAGCGACGACCCCCACAGCCTGTCCGCCAGAAGGTGAAAGCCGAAATACCCCGTGGCCGTCGCAAGCGAGGCCACCGCGGTGCGCTGCGTCAGCGCGCGGGGTGCGGCATCGGCCAGGCCCTGGGCCACCAGATAGGCCGTGCCGAAGATCAGGATCGCGCCAAGGGCCAGCGCCTGCGCCGACTTGGTCCCGCCGATCGCCGAGAAGACCAGCGCGACGACCGCGTAGAGGACCAGCGCCATCCCGAAGGCGCGTGCCACCGCACCCGCGCCGGGCACCGCGACCGGGCCGGGCCGCCGGGCCGCCGCCACCGCCCGGACCGCCTGTCCCGACGCCAGGAAGGCATGGGCCTTGTACAGCGAATGGGCCACGACATGCAGCAGCGCCAGCGTCCACAGGCCCAGCCCGCATTGCAGCAGCAGGAACCCCATCTGGGCGACGGTGGACCAGGCCAGCGCCGTCTTGACCGCGCTTTGCGTCAGCATGACCATCGCGCCCAACAGTGCCGACAGGCCGCCCAGCAGGACCAGCGCCGCCATGGCGCCGGGGACCGCCTGCACCAGATCGGCGGTGCGGATCAGCAGCAGACCGCCCGCGTTGATGATCCCCGCATGCAGCAGCGCCGAGACGGGGGTCGGCGCCTCCATCACCTCGGTCAGCCAGCCCTGCACGGGAAAGGCCGCCGTCTTGAGCAGCGCGACCAGAACCAGGGCGGCCACCGCGCCCTTCGCGGCCAGGGGCAGCGGGCCGGCCGTCGCGGCCGCATTGATCGATGCCAGATCGGTCGTGCCGAACGCCACCCAGGTCAGGACCACCGCCACGACCAGCATCGCATCGCCCGCGCACCAGACCCAGGTGAACTTGGCCGCGGCGCGGCGTGCGGCCGGACGGTCCGGATAGAACAGCAGCAGGTCACGCATCGCGATGCCGATGACGCCAAGGCACAGCGCGATCAGGATCAGATCGCCCGCCATCGCCAGGACAAGCACCGCGGCCAGCGCCACCAGGATGCCGCCCTGCGCCCGTGCGGCGCGCGCCTCGCCCACCAGATAGCTGCGGCAATAGCGCAGGACGATCCAGCCTACGAAGGCGACCAGCACGGAAATTGTCGCACCGACCGCGTCCAGCCCAAGGCGGATGCCCGGCGCCAGCGTCAGCGATTGCGGCCCGGTCAGCAGAAGCTGCACCGTGCCGATCAGCGCCAGCGCCAGGGCGGCAAGGCCCGCGGCCTCGGCCAGGCGCGGAACGGATCGGGCGCGGGTCGGCACCGCGGCGGCAACAAGCAGGAGGGGTCCGAAGAATGTCAGCGGCAGGATCATGGCGCGGGCTCCGATGGAAGGGTCCCTGTCGGATAGCCTCTGGCCATGCTTCTGAAAATTACATATTCTGTGGCAAAACGTTCTGTCAGGTCGAACGATGCTGAACCTTCCTCACCTGCGCCTGTTCCGGGCCGTCGCGCTGGACGGCACGCTGACAGGCGCCGCGCGGCGGCTGAACCTGTCGCAATCGGCCCTGTCATCGCAGGTGCGCGTGCTGGAGGCGGCCCTGGGCCACGACCTGTTCGAACGGCGCGGCCGCGGCTTGGTCCTGACCGAGGCCGGCCGCATCGCGCTGGATCATGCCGAGGCGATCTTTCGGACCGCGGACGACCTGTCCGCCACCCTGCGCGAGACGGGGCGCGGTCGCCGCGCGCTGCGGATCGGGGCGCTTGCGACGCTGTCGCGGAATTTCCAGATGCAGTTCCTGCGCCCGCTGATCGGACGCCCGGATGTCGAGGTGGTGCTGCGGTCGGGGATGCAGGCCGAGCTGCTGCGCGGCTTGGAGGGCCTGGCGCTGGACGTGGTGCTGACGAACCACGCCCCGGCGCGCGATGCGGCCAGCCTGTGGCTGGTGCACCGGCTTGCCGACCAGCCCGTCGGCCTGATCGGACTGCCCCGCCTGGTGGGCAGCGGCCGGTCGCCGGACGAATTGCTGCGGTCGGAACCGCTGGTCCTGCCGGTGCCGGAAACCGCCCTGCGTGCCGATTTCGACGCGCTGATGGCCCGGTCGGGCATCGTGCCGCTGATCGCCGCCGAAGCGGACGACATGGCGATGCTGCGTCTTCTGGCGCGCGACGGTGCCGGTCTGGCCGTGATCCCGCCCATCGTCGTGCGGGACGAGTTGCAGGCCGGCACCCTGATCGAGGCCGCGCAGCTGGGAGGCATCAGCGAGACGTTCTATGCCGTGACGCTGCAGCGCCGCTTTCCCAACCCGCTGCTGGCAGAGGTCCTGACCGGACAGGACGCGCCGGGGTCCTGAGGCGTCCAGCGACCGGGCCGGGGACGATCGGATGCAGCCATTTGGGCGGGAGGGTGTTATGCCTTGATGCGTTGCACCGGCGGGGCAGGGCCATCAGCCCGCATGACCGCCCTGTTCACCGCATGCGCTGCCGGACCGTTCAGCAGATCGGGCCGGAACAGAGAGAGGGAACGCCATGGACGAGGACCATCGGAACTCCCGGGCCGCCGCGCCTGCCAAATGCGGCGATGTCGCCGAGGAGTTGGCCTATCGCCTGCGCCAGCAGAAGCTGACGGCCGCCTTTGGGGAATACGCGCTGCGCGCCCGTGACGTGACCGACATGCTGCAGGAGGCGTCGCGCGTCTGCGCGCTTGGCCTGAACAGCCAGTTCTGCAAGGTGATGGAATACCTGCCTGCCGAGGGCCGCTTTCTGGTCAAGTCCGGAGTCGGCTGGAGGGACGGGGTCGTGGGGCATGCCCGCGTCGGTGCCGACGCGGAAAGCCCGACGGGCTATGCCTTTCAGACCGGAGAGCCGGTCATCTCGAACCACCTGTCCAAGGAAACGCGGTTCCGCACGCCCAGCCTGCTGGCGGAACACGGCATCCGGCGCGCGATCAACGTGCTGATCCAGGGCGACGGCGACCGGTACGGCGTTCTGGAGGTGGACAGCCCGAACGAGGGGTGGTTCAGCCCGGCCGACCTGGCCTTCCTGCAGGGTTTCGCCAACCTGATCGGGGTGGCGCTGGAACGGCACCGGGTCGAGGAGGCGCTGCGCGCCAGCGAAGTCCGGCTGCAGGACGCCCTGACCCATCAGGAGATCCTGACCCGAGAGATCAGCCACCGCGTCAAGAACAGCCTTGCGATGGTCGCGGGCCTGCTTGGCATGCAGCGTCACGCGATCTCGGACCCGGGGCTGGCGCGGGTTCTGGACGACGCCCAGGGACGCGTCATGACCATCGCGCAGGTGCACGACCAACTGTGGCGCGCGAACGAGGTCCACATGGTCGACCTTGCCCCGTTCGTGGGCGCGCTGTGCACTCAGCTGCGCGAGGCGGCCGGGCCGGGGCTGTCCCTGGAATGCGACTTTGCGCCGGTCAAGCTGGTCACCGACCAGGCGATCCCGTTGGCCCTGCTGGCGAACGAGCTGGTAACGAATGCGTTCAAATATGCCTATTCCAAGGGTGGTGGGTCCGTTCAGGTCACCATCCGCGTCATCGATCCGGGTCAGCTGCGGCTGACGGTCTGCGACCGGGGCCGGGGCCTGCCGGCCGGTTTCGACGCGGCCGAGGCCAGCAGCCTGGGCATGACGCTGATCGCGGGAATGGCGCGCCAGCTGCGCGGCCGGTCCGAATGGCGGGACGCGCAGCCGGGCACGTGCTATGTCCTGGACTTCGCCGCGCAGCAGGACGCCTAAGGGGGCTGGCGGTCGAGTTGGTGCAGCCGGTCATCGGTCACCCTGCGGGTGATCGGTCGGTCAGGTCCTGGGCTGGGGCGGCGGCACCATTTTCGCTTTGGAAGACGGGTACCCAGGCAGATAGTTGACCATCGCCAGCACCGTTAAAAGCGGGAGACGCGACAGCACACGTGCGTGAACGGCAGTATCCCCTAGACGCAGACAACGCTGGCTTCGACAAGCAGGCCGATTTGGTGGTCGTGGACATGTCGTAATCGAATATCACGATGATGCTGCGGTCCAAGGCGTCTTGGCTGACCTTCTGCGCGGTGAACTGTAGGATGGAGGAAGGATCAGGATCGCCGGTTCTGTGTCCTTGAAGCAGCCGACGAGCAGCAGCACGCAGATGATCAACGGGGCCATAATCGCATCCTTGAAGATGGCGAGGATGTTCGAGGTCGCTGACGTCGGGATCCCCATGACCGCCATCGCGAAGCTGCAGGCCGCCGACGCCGGCAGCAGCGTAATGGCTGCGGTCAACTTGACTGTCCTGTTCAGGACGCCGGGCAGGGCATGGAGAGACACGTGACTTGTGTCACAGGGGTCTTGATTGGATCGACATTCCACATGGATGCATCCGTCGGAGGTTAGGCAGTCGGTTCGACCGCAACCGCAGCCTAGGACAGGATCGTCCGGCGGCAGTCGCGCGCCTGTCTTAGGTCGTATGGACAGCGCGGCCGTGCTGTGCGTTGATCGGGAGGGCTGCCGCAAGGCGAGGGAGGGCCATGCGCGACATCGACCATGTCGACGAGATCGACCGCGTGCTGCAGGGACAGGCGACCGGGCGCGACAGCGTCGTGCAGGCCAGCTGGCGACGCTGCATCGAACGTTACGGCCTGGACCCGTCCAAGCCCTCTCCGGCGCATATCGTCACCGAGACGGAGCTGCGCAGCCATCGCGAACAGTCCGAACGCCTGATCGCCATCGCACGGTCGGGACTGGGCGCGCTGTTCCGGCAGGTGGCGGGGCAGAACTATGTCCTGCTGCTGGCCGATGCCAAGGGCGTGACGGTGGACTTCTTCGGCGACACGCGGTTCCAGGACGACCTGCGCGCGGCGGGCCTGTACCTGGGGTCGGACTGGTCCGAGCATCTGGCCGGAACCTGCGGCGTCGGGGCCTGCCTTTATACCGGCGAGGCGGTGACGATCCATCAAAGCGACCATTTCGACCTGCATCACACGCCGCTGTCCTGCACGGCGGCGCCGATCTTCGACACCTCGGGTCAGCTGGCGGCGGTGCTGGACGTGTCGCTGCTGCGGTCGCCCCAGCCCAAGGCCAGCCAGAACCTGGCGATGAACCTGGTGCGCACCTCGGCCCGGCGGGTCGAGATGGCGAACCTGATGGCGATGACGCGCAGCGATTGGGTGCTGCGCCTGTCCTCCAGCCCGGAATTCCTGGAGGTGGACCCCGAGGCCGCGATCGCGTTGGACGGGGCGGGGCGGATCATCGGCCTGACCCATGCGGCCCAGGCCGCGCTGTCGCCGGGAACCGCGCTGCTGGGCCAGCGGCTGGACCAGGTGACCGACCTGTCGGTGGACGACCTGCCCGACCTGATGCGCGGCCGCCCGACCGAGGATCGGGTGATCCGCCTGCGCGACGGCCGGGCGCTGTTCGGTCATGCCATCGCGCCCCAAGCTGCCCGCAAGCCGCGCGGCCAGCCGCTGCTGCCCGGCGGGCTGTCCAGCCTTGCCGGTCCCGACCCCGCGATGCAGGCGCTGCTGGAACGTGCCGCGCGCCTGGCGGACAGCGCGGTGCCGCTGCTGATCCGCGGCGAGACCGGCACAGGCAAGGAGCGGCTGGCCCGCGCCATCCACATGTGCCGAAGGGATGCCGCGCCCTTTCACGTCTTCGACTGTGCGGGCTGCGGACAGGGGCAGGCGCCGCTGCCCGCGGACGGGCAAGGCACGCTGTTCCTCAAGGGGGTCGAGGATCTGGACACGGCCGCGCAGGCGGTGCTGCTGCGGTCGCTGGCCGGGTGCAAGCTGCGCGTGATCGCCACGACGCGCTGCGATCTGGGCCAGCACGTGCGCGACGGGCGGTTCCGGGCGGACCTGTTCTTCCGCATTGCGGGGGCCGCGCTGGACCTGCCGCCGCTGCATCTGCGCCAGGATCTGGACTGGCTGCTGGACCGCCTGCTGCGCGCGGCATCCGCCGACGGGCTGCGGCTGTCGGCGCGGGCGCGGGCCGACCTCAAGGCGCGGCGCTGGCCCGGCAACCTGCGCGAGCTGGCGTCCACCCTTCAGGCCGCGGCCCTGCTGGCCGAGGGGCGGGTGATCGACAGCCACGATCTGCCGCCGCCGCTGCTGGAGGCCGCGGCACCCGCCGGGGTGCCGGAGGATGACCTGCAGCAGGTGCTGGCGGCCTGCGGGGGGAACATGGCGCTGGCGGCGCGCAGGCTGGGGGTCAACCGGTCCACGGTCCTGCGCCGGTTGCGCGCCCTAGGGTGATGTTGCGCGCGCGTTGCGCACGCAACGGTGTTGCGCCGCGGCATGCGATTGCCGCGCCGCGGCGGTCGATTTTGCTGTGCGCGACCGGGTGACGGCCTGCACCCTCCGCTTCGGGAGACCGATTTGAGGGAGGAACCATCATGCTGGACACCACAGCCGAACAGCGCGCGCAGGCGGTGCTGGACGATCTGGGCCAGGCGCTGGAGTCGGGCGACATCGACCGCGCCAAGGCGCTGTTCGCAACCGATTGCCACTGGCGCGACCTGGTCAGCTTTACCTGGAACATCCGCACGCTGGAGGGGCCGGACCAGGTGGCCGACATGCTGCGGGCGCAACTGGGCCACATCGCACCGACCGGCTGGCGGGTCGATCCCGCCGAGCCCGTCGGAGAGGAGGACGGCGTCGTCACCGCCTGGTTCACCTTCGAGACGAAGGTGGGCCGCGGCTATGGCCTGGTCCGCCTGCGCGACGGGCGCATCTGGACGCTGCTGACCGCCCTGCAGGAGCTGAAGGGCCATGAGGAGGCCAAGGGCCCGTCCCGCCCGATGGGCGCCAAGCACGGCGCCGGCAAGAACCGCCCCAGCTGGCGCGAGGAGCGCGAGGCCGAGGCGGCCGAGCTGGGATATTCGCGCCAGCCCCACACGCTGATCATCGGCGGTGGGCAGGGGGGCATCGCGCTTGGCGCGCGGCTGCGGCATCTGGGTGTGCCCGCGATCATCATCGACACCAACGACCGGCCCGGCGACAGCTGGCGGCGCCGCTATAAATCGCTGTGCCTGCACGACCCGGTCTGGTACGACCATCTGCCCTATCTGAAGTTCCCCGACACCTGGCCCGTCTTTGCCCCCAAGGACAAGATCGGCGACTGGCTGGAGATGTACACGCGGGTGATGGAGCTGAACTACTGGACCCGCAGCACCTGCAAGTCGGCCCGCTATGACGAGGCAAAGGGCGAATGGACGGTGGTGGTGGACCGCGACGGGGAACAGGTCACCCTGCACCCGAAGGAGCTGGTCCTGGCCACCGGCATGTCGGGCAAGGCGAACGTCCCGAACTTTCCCGGCATGGACCGCTTCAAGGGCGAGCAGCACCATTCGTCCAAGCATCCCGGCCCCGATGCCTATGCCGGCAAGAAGGTCGTGATCGTGGGGTCGAACAATTCGGCCCATGACATCGCCGCTGCGCTTTGGGAACATGACGCCGATGTCACGATGATCCAGCGATCCTCGACCCATATCGTGAAATCCGACAGCCTGATGGAGATCGGTCTGGGCGCGCTTTACTCCGAGGAGGCCGTTGCGGGCGGCATGACGACGGAAAAGGCCGACCTGATCTTTGCGTCGCTGCCCTACAGGATCATGCACCAGTGGCAGATCCCGCTGTACAACCAGATCCGCGAACGCGACGCCGATTTCTATGCGGGGCTGGAAAAGGCGGGGTTCAAGCTGGACTTCGGCGACGATGACAGCGGCCTGTTCATGAAGTACCTGCGCCGTGGATCGGGATACTATATCGACGTGGGCGCCAGCCAGCTGATCATCGATGGCAAGATCAAGCTGGCCCACGGCCAATTGGTCGAGATCACCGAGAACGGCGTCCTGCTGGACACCGGAGAGGAGCTGCCCGCCGACCTGATCGTCTATGCGACCGGATACGGGTCGATGAACGGGTGGGCCGCAGACCTGATCGGGCAGGACGTGGCCGATAAGGTGGGCAAGGTCTGGGGCCTGGGCTCGGGCACCACCAAGGACCCCGGTCCCTGGGAGGGCGAACAGCGCAACATGTGGAAGCCGACCCAGCAGCCCGGGCTGTGGTTCCATGGCGGCAACCTGCACCAGTCGCGGCATTACTCGCTGTACCTGGCCCTGCAGCTGAAGGCGCGGGCCGAGGGGATCGAGACCCCCGTCCACGGGCTGCAGCAGGTGCATCACCTGTCCTGACCTGCGTCGGCCCGGCACCCCACCGGGCCGCCTTTTCCCAAGGAGAGATATCATGACCACCGACAACAGGGTGGCGCTGGTCACCGGCGCCGCCAGAGGGATCGGGCTGGCCATCGCACAGCGCCTGTCGCGCGACGGGCTGGCCGTGGCGCTGGCCGATCTGGACCAGGACGCGCTGGACCGTGCCGCAGCCACCATCGACGGCCCCGTGGCGACGATCCGACTGGATGTGACCGACCGCGCCGCCGTCATCGACGCCGTCGCCCGCACCGAGGCCGATCTGGGCGGGTTCGACGTGATGATCAACAATGCGGGCATCGCGCAGGTCCAGCCCATCGCCGACATCACCGAGGCCGAGATGGACCGCATCCACGCCGTCAACGTCAAGGGCGTCCTGTGGGGCATCCAGGCCGCCGCCGCGCAGTTCAAGGCCAAGGGGCGGACGGGCAAGATCGTCTCGGCTGCCTCCATCGCGGCGCACGAGGGCTATGCCATGCTGGGCGCCTATTGCGGGACGAAGTTCGCGGTCCGTGCCCTGACCCAGGTGGCGGCCAAGGAGTTCGCGGCCCAGGGCATCACCGTGAACGCCTATTGCCCCGGCGTCGTGGGCACCGACATGTGGACCCAGATCGACGCCCGCTTTGCCGAGGTCACCGGCGCCAAGGTCGGCGAGACCTTCGACGCCTTCGTGGGCGGCATCGCCCTGGGCCGGTCGCAGACCGCCGAGGACGTGGCCCGCCTGGTATCCTATCTGGCCAGCCCCGACAGCGACTACATGACCGGCCAATGCGTCATCATGGACGGCGGCCTGGTCTATCGCTGATCCCCTTTCCCAACGGAGCATCCCATGAAAGCCCTGCGTTTCCACGCCGCCCGCGACCTGCGCATCGAGGAGATCGACGCCCCCGCCGACCCCGCCGCGGGTCAGGTCCTGATCCGCAACACCTTCTGCGGAATCTGCGGCACCGACCTGCACGAATACGCCTATGGCCCGATCTTCGTCCCTAAAGAGCCACATGCCTTCACCGGCGCCCACGGCCCGCAGGTGCTGGGCCACGAATTCGGCGGCGTGGTCGAGGCCGTGGGTGCGGGCGTCACCCACGTGGCCCCCGGCGACCGCGTGTCCGTCCAGCCGCTGATCATGCCCCGGTCGGGCGATTACTATGCCGATCGTGGGCTGTTCCACCTGTCCGACCAGCTGGCCCTGGCGGGTCTGTCCTGGCATTCGGGCGGCATGGCGGAACGCGCACTGCTGAACGACTACAACGTCGTCAGGATCCCCGACGATCTGCCCGACGAGGCCGTGGCCCTGATCGAGCCCGCGGCCGTCGCGGTCTATGCCTGCGACCGGGGCGGGGTCTTTGCCGGGTCTTCCGTTCTGGTGACGGGGGCGGGGCCCATCGGTGTGCTGACGCTGATGGCCGCGCGGGCGGCGGGCGCCGTGCGGCTGTTCGTCTCCGATCCGAACGAGACGCGGCTGGCGCTGGTGCGCGACCTGCTGCCCGACGTGGTCACGCTGAACCCGACCAAGGCGTCGGTCGGCGACGCGGTCCGCGCGGCGACCGAGGGCGGCGTGGGCTGTGACGTGGCGATCGAATGCGTGGGCAACGAACATGCACTGAAGGCCTGCCTGGACGCGGTGCGCAAGCAGGGGGTGGTCGTGCAGACCGGCCTGCATCCGCATGACAACCCGCTGGACTGGTTCGCGGTCACCTTCAAGGATGTCGACCTGCGGGGCAGCTGGGCCTATCCCACGCATTACTGGCCACGCGTGGCGGGCATGATCGCGTCCGGCGCGCTTCCCGCCGCCAAGGTGGTGACACGGCGGATCGGCCTGGACGAGGCGATCACCGAAGGGTTCGACCGGCTTCTGGACCCGGCCGGCACGCAGCTGAAGATCCTGATCGACCTGTCGCGCTGATCCGACCCGGACGCGCTGTCGTCCATCCACGGGGCCCGCGCCTGCGGGCCTTGCCAACCGGCGCCAAGGGCAGGGCGCTGTCCAAGCGAATTGGCGTGCTATCGCTCAAGGACCTGTGCGTGGCCCCAAGTCCGCTAATCACGCCGATCGGATCGGACGTCACGGTCCGCTGGCTTCGCTAGACGAGGAGGTGCAGACCGCCGGCCTAAGGGCAAGCCGGCGCGTCCCCAACCAGGTTCGATCCCGACGATCGTCAGGCCAGGGATACGGCGGGTGCGGGCGTGAACGCGCTGACAAAGGCCGCGACGGCGGCATCGCTGTCGCCTTGCGCGAACGCCTCCATCCCGACGGGCCCGTCATAGCCCATTCGCACCAGCGCGGTCGCGATCGCGGCAAAGCTGATCTCTCCGGTGCCGGGTTCGAAGCGGCCCGGATTGTCGGCGACTTGGATCTCTCCGATCCAGGGCAGGCAGCGTTCGCACCAGCGGATCAGGTCGCCCTCTCCGATTTGGGTGTGATACAGGTCCAGGTTGATGCGCAGCTGGGGCCGGTCGATGGACGAGACCAGCGCAAGCACGTCGCCCGTCGATGCGAACGGGCAGCCCGGATGGTCGCGCTGGTTCAGGTTCTCCAGCGTGAAGACGACGCCCTCCCGTTCGGCCAGATCGCAGATGCGGTTCAACGTGTCGCGCGCCTGCAGCCACATCGCGCCGCTGACGACCTCGTGCCGGGACAGGGGGATGCCGTGATCGCCCAGGCCCGTCCCGTGCAGGTTCAGCCGCGCCACGCCAAGCCGCTTGCCGACCTCTATCGCCTCCCCGGCCGATGCCAGCAGCATCGTTGCCCCTTCGGCATCCGCAAGACGGCCGCGCAGATAGCCGTTCATGATGGTATAGCGCGCCCCGACCCCGGCCAGCTTGTCCAGGTCGTGGCTGTCCCAGTTCCACAGACCGACGCCCAGCCCCATCTCTGTCAGGCGTGCGGCGCGCCATTCCATGGGCCGGTCCGGCCACAGCATCTCGGCACAGGCAGCCAGTTGAAAGGGGCGGGGGCGCGGATCAACGCTGCGGGGGGCGGTCATCCGACCTACTCCATTTCGGGGGCGGAGACGAAACGCCAGTTGCGGCGGGGCCCGGCCATGACATTCAGGTAATACAGCTCGAACCCGTGGGGGGCGCCGCAGGGATGGTGGCCGCGGGGGACCAGGACGACGTCATGGTCGCGCACCGCCATCACCTCGTCCAGGCTGCCGTCGTCGGTATAGACCCGCTGCACCGCCCAGCCCTGGGCGGGCTTCAGGCGGTGGTAATAGGTCTCCTCCAGATAGGTGATGCGGGGGAAATCGTCCTCGTCGTGACGGTGGCTGGGATAGGACGACCAGTTGCCGGCGGGGGTGAAGACCTCGGTGACCAGCAGGCTGTCGCACCAGTCCTCGGCCTCCATGGCGATGTTGTTGATCCAGCGGGTGTTGCTGCCCTCGCCGCGCTGCGTCAGCGTGATGCCGTCCGGCCCGATCCGCCGTGCCGCGTGTCCGCCATGACCGGGCGCGGAACAGACCGCGATGACGCAGTCGGTCACCGCCTCGGCCGTCCAGTCTTGTCCGTTCGGGACATAAAGGCAATGCGGCGGCATCCTCTCGAAGACATCCATCCGGTCGCCCAGGACGCCCCAGTCCTGCCCCGCGGCCCGAACGGACGCGCGGCCCTCGACCATTACCAGGATCACCTCGCGCGCCTGCGTCGCCTCCGCCACACGCTCTCCGGCACGCAGACGGTGCAGGGCAAAGCCGACATAGCGCCACCCGGCGCTCTCCGGCGTGATGCGATGTACCTCGCTATGCGTCCCGAACGGCCGCCTCAACAGGTCCGCCATCTATGCCTCCTTCTGCATCCGCATCCGCTTCTTCTTTGTCCAAAAACCCCGGGGGAATCCCGGAACGGGATGGGGGCCGGCCCCCTCAGCCGCGACCCGCGGCGCTGTCGCCCCGGTCCAGCCCGGCCTCCGCCGCTGCCGCCCGCAGCGCCCTCAGCCCCATCGCCTGATAGTGCAGCGGGTCGCGCTGGACGGGGTCCTGCTCGGCCTCGATCACCAGCCAGCCGTCGTAATCCGCCTCGGCCAGGATGCGCAGCAATGGCACAAAATCGATCGCCCCCTCGGGGTCGCCCGGCACGGTGAAGGCCCCCGCCATCACCGCCTGCAGAAAGGACAGCCCTTCCGCCCGCACGTGCTCGGTCACCGGGCGGCGGATGTTCTTGGCGTGGAAATGCGCGACGCGGGCGGCGTGACGGCGCAGCACCGCCTCGGGGTCGCCACCGCCGAAGGTGCAGTGGCCGGCATCGAACAAAAGGTGCGTCGCGGGACCGGTCGCGGCCATGATGGCGTCGATCTCCTCCGGGCTCTCGACCACGGTGCCCATGTGATGGTGATAGGCCAGCGTGACGCCCTCGCCGGCCAGATAGGCGGCAAAGGCCTCGATCCGTGCGCCGAACGCCGCCATCTCCTCGGCACTCAGTCGGGGGCGGTCGTTCACCGCGACATCGGCGCGTCCATGCACCGTGTTCGAGCATTCGCAGACGATGCAGACGCGGCAGCCGTTCGCCTTCAGCTTGGCCAGATGCGGCTGGACGGCGGCGATCTCGTCCTCGACCGAACGCGTCAGCAGTTCGGTCGAATACCACCCCGAGATAAAGCGCAGCCCGTATTCCGCCAGCAGCGATTTCAGCGCCTGCGGATCGTCCGGCCAGCGGTGACCGTTCTCGATCCCGTCAAAGCCGATCTCGGGGCCCGCCTGGCGCAGGATCTGCTCGGTCGGGATATGGGCGCCGATGGACGTGTCGTCGTCATTCGCCCAGGCAATGGGGTTGGTGCCATAGAGGATCATGGTCCTGCCTTCAGTTGATCGTGGCCTGATGCGCGATCTGTTCCAGATAGCGCGCATAGGCCTGCTTCAGCGTCTCCGTGCCCCCGACCGCCGGGACCGCCACGTCCCAGAACTGGCCCGCGCCCTCCAGCCCGTCGCCAGGGCCGGGCCGGGCGGTGGTCTCGATGACGATGACGGTGGGAATGTCGCGACCGCGCGCGGCCGCGATCTGATCCTGCAGATCGGCCAGATCGCGCGCCCTGACCGCATGGGCCCCCATGCTGGCCGCATGGGCGACATAGTCGATTTGCGGCTGCGCCTCGACCCGGCAATCGGCGTACAGGTTGTTGAACGCCGCCCCGCCCGTATGCGCCTGCAGGCGGTTGATGCAGCCATAGCCGCGGTTGTCGGTCAGGATCACCGTGAAGGGCACGCGCCGCATGACCGCCGTGGCCAACTCGCTGTTGGCCATCATGTAGCTGCCGTCGCCGACGAAACACAGCACCTCGCGTGCGGGGCGGGCCAGCTTCAGGCCCATCGCCCCGGCGATCTCGTAGCCCATGCAGGAATAGCCGTATTCCATGTGATACCCGTGGCGGCTGGCCTGCCACAGCAGCTTCAGCGCGCCGGGCATGGTGCCGGCGGCGCACATGGCGATGCCGTCGGGCGCGGCCGCCTGCACGGCGCCGATTACCTGCGCGTCGGTCGGCAGCCCGTCGGCCGGCCTGCCGCAATGGGCATCGACCGCCGCCAGCCACCCGGCACGCGCCTGCGGATCGGCGGCATCAAAGCGCAGATCGCCCAGCTCGGCCGACAGCGCCTGCAGCGCCACGCGCGCATCGGCCACCAGACCGACCCCGCCCTGCTTGGCCGCGTCATGGGCCGCGACATTGATCCCCAGCAGCCGCGCCTGCGGGAACAGGGTGCGCGAACCCGTGGTGAAATCCTGCAGGCGCGTGCCCACCGCGACGACCAGGTCCGCGGCGCGGAGGGCCGCATTCGCCGCGGCCGAGCCGTCGACCCCGGCGGCACCGAAATTCATCGGGTGATCCTGCGCCAGGGCCGACTTGCCGGCCTGCGTCTCGACCACCGGGATGTTGAACCGGGTGGCAAAGGCGTCCAGCGCATCCTCGGCGCCGGAATAGATCACGCCGCCGCCGCAGATCACCACCGGTGCCTCGGCCGCACGGATCATCGCCGCCGCATCGGCAAGCTCGGCCGCGTCGGGCGCGGGGCGCCGGATGCGCCAGACGCGGGGCGCAAAGAACGCCTCGGGCCAGTCATGGGCCTCGGCCTGCACGTCCTGGCAGAAGGCCAGGCAGACCGGGCCGCAGTCGACCGGATCAGTCATCACCTGCAGTGCGCGGGGCAGGGCGGTCAGCAGGTGCTCGGGCCGGGTGATGCGGTCGAAATAGCGCACGACCGAGCGAAAGCAGTCATTCGCGCTGATCGTGCCGTCGCCGAAATCCTCGACCTGCTGCAGCACCGGGTCGGGGCGGCGCGAGGCATAGACGTCGCCCGGGATCAGCAGCAGCGGCAGGCGGTTCACATGCGCCAGGGCCGCAGCGGTCACCATGTTCGTCGCCCCCGGCCCGATCGAGGCCGTCACCGCCTGCGCCCGCCGGCGGGCATGGCCCTTGGCAAAGGCGATGGCGGCATGGGCCATGGTCTGTTCGTTCTGGCCGCGCCAGGTCGGAAGATCGTCGCCGATCCCGTGCAGCGCCTCACCCAAGCCGGCCACGTTGCCATGCCCGAAGATCGCCCAGACACCGTCGATGAACCGCTCTCCGTCCTCGGTCATCTGCACCGAAAGCCAGCGCACCATCGCCTGCGCCGCCGTCAATCGAACCGTCTGCTGCATCCGCCCGCCCTTGCCTTCCTTGTTGTCCAACGCCGCCGCGTCCCGCACGCTCATGCCGCCACCTGCGCGGCGGCGCGGGCGTGGTCCCAAACCTCGCACAGCCGCCGATAGCGGGCGGCCATCTCTGCGACGGCCGCCGCGTCGTCGATGCGCCCCGCGAACCAGTCACGCGCCACCTGGCCAAAGATCGTCCGCCCGACCGCAAATCCGCGCACCAGGTCAAAGCCCGCCGCGATCCTGAAGCTTGCCGCCAGCTCGGCCTCGGGCGCGTCCAGGCCCAGGACCACGATGCCGCGGGTGTGGCGGTCATGCGCCTCGATGGCGTCGATGGCCTTGGACCAGGCCGCTTGGCTGGTCAGGGGTTCCAGCTTCCACCAATCGGGATAGATACCCGCCGCATAGAATTGTGCAATCAGCGTCGCGGTCGTCGCGTCATCGACCGGCCCGACCTTCGACGGAATGATCTCCAGCAGGAACTCCAGCCCGTTGCGACGCGCCGCGGCGTACAGCCGACCGACCGTCGCCTCCTGCTCGGCCCGCAGGGCGGCATCGTCATCGGGATGGCAGAAGCACAGCACCTTGACGACGTTCTCGCGCGCCCATTCGCCCAGGCCCCCGCAATCCGGGCCCAATTCCGGCTCCAGCGTCAGGGGCCGCGATCCGGGCCATTCGGCGGGCCGCCCGATCCAGAGGCCGGTGCCCGAGGCCGCATGCAGCGCCGCGCGCCCGATGCGACCGTCGCACAGGATGCCATAGCCGCCTTGGCCATCCTGCACCTGCAGCGCAGCGTCAAGGCAGAGCCGCTTGAAGGCGCCGCCCCCGGCGGGGGTGTATCCGTCCATCTCCTCCAGCTGCATCCGGTGGTCGAAGGCAAACACGCGCATCGTGGACCAGTCGCCGCCCATCCGCCCCTGGCGGTTCGTGGCCCAGTGGATCTGTTCCAGCGCCGCGTCGCTCCGCAGATCGGGCCGCGTCACCCCGCGCTGAAGGAAGAACCGCAGCTCCTCCAGGCTGGGATAGGCGGGGGTGCAGCCGTGGCGGCTGACCGCGAAGGCGCCGCAGGCATTGGCATATTCCAATGCGCGGGGCCAGCTTTCGCCGTCCAGCCATCCCTTCAGCAGGCCCGAAAAGAACCCGTCGCCCGCGCCCAGCACGTTGAAGACCTCGATCGGGAAGCCCGGTCCGGCCTCTCCGTCATCCAGACTGTCGGGGATCGCGCCGGTGAAGGCCACCGCCCCCTTGGCGCCGCGCTTGCAGACCAGCGTCGCGTCCGACACCGCGCGGACCGCGCGCAGCGCAGCAAGCGTGTCGGTCGTGCCGCCGGCGATGTGGAACTCCTCCTCGGTGCCGACGATCAGGTCGAACAGGTGCAGGGTCGCCGCCAGCTTGGCCGTCACTGCGGCGCTTTCGACAAAGCGGCTCTCGCCCTCGCCGTGCCCCGCCACGCCCCACAGGTTCGGGCGATAGTCGATGTCCAGCGCGGTCCTTGCGCCATGGGCCCGCGCCATGTCCAGCGCGCGCATCACCGCGGCCTCGGTCCTGGGGTTCGACAGGTGGGTTCCGGTCGCCAGCACGCAGCGGGCCTGGGCGATGAGGTCCTCGTCGATGTCCTCCTCGGACAGCGCCATGTCGGCGCAGTTCTCGCGATAGAAGATCAACGGAAAGCTGTCCTCGTCGCGGATGCCCAGGATCACCAGCGCGGTCAGCCGCGCGGGGTCGGTCGCCACGCCGCGCACATCGACCCCCTCGCGGATCAGCTGTTCGCGGATGAAACGGCCCATATGCTCGTCGCCCACGCGCGTGATGACCGCCGACCGCAGCCCCAACCGCGCCGTCCCGCAGGCGATGTTGGTGGGCGAGCCGCCGATATACTTGGCAAAGGACCCCATGTCCTCCAGCCGCCCGCCGACCTGCTGGCCATAGAGATCGACCGAGGACCGGCCGATGGTGATCACGTCAAGCGTCTTCATGCGCAGTCTCCAGCGTCACCGGGCGACCGTTGCTGGTCGCCATGGCGTGTATGATGCGTTCGATGGTCAGACCCGCCGCAAAGTCGGGCCCGCAGGGCGCGCCGCCGCCGATCGCGCGGATCAGGTCGCGGCATTCCACGACCTTCTGTTCGTTGAAGCCGAACCCATGGCCCGGCGCGGGGCAGAAGGCCGCGAAATCAGGCTGGTCCGGGCCGGTCAGATGGCGGGTGAAGCCCGCGTCGCCGGCCCGGTGGACCCACAGTTCGTTCATGTTCTCCTGGTCGAAGACCAGCGTGCCGTTTGATCCGTGGATCTCCCATTGCAGGCGGCATTTGCGGCCACGCGCCACGCGGGACGTGGCGAACGACCCCTGCGCGCCGCTGGCAAAGCGGATCAGCGCCAGGGCGCTGTCCTCGTTCTCGACCGCGCGGGGGCCTTCGGGGGATGGGCGCGTCGGCACGGCGATCTGGGTCATGGCGGTCAGTTCCGCCACCGGACCCATCAGTGCGACCATGACGCTGACCAGATGGCAGCCCAGATCGCCAAGCGCGCCCAGACCGCCCCCCTGATGCGTCATGCGCCAGGACCAAGGCAGGGTGGGGTCGGCCGAATAATCTTCGTCATAGACCCCGCGAAAGGCCAATGGCTGTCCGATCACCCCATCCACCACCAACGCGCGCGCGGCCTGAAAGGCCGGGCTGCGCAGATAGTTGTAGCCCAGCAGCGTCACCTGACCCGGATGCGCGGCGGCCAGATCGGCCATGGCCTGCGCGTCCTGCAGCGTCAGGGCCATGGGCTTTTCCAGCCAGACATGCTTGCCCGCGCGCAGTGCCGCTTCCGCCATCGCGCGGTGCAGACCGTTGGGCGTGGTGATGCTGACCACATCGACGCCCGGGTCGGCGACCGCGGCCTGCCAATCGGCCGTGGCGCGGGCAAAGCCCCAGGCCCGGGCCAGATCGTCGGGCGCCGCCGCATCGGCCAGAACCTGCAGCCGGGGGGGCGTGCCGCCGAAGGCGGTCGCCACGTTGCGCCAGGCCATCGCATGGCACTTGCCCATGAAACCGGTGCCGATCAGGGCCACGCCAAACGTCATCAGACCGTCCCCCCCAGGCTACCTTCCAGCTTGGCCAGCTCTTGCCCGCCGGCCATCAGGTCCTGCAGTTCGGCAGCGTCGATCTGGCCCTTGTCAGCGGTCCCCAAGGTCTGGCCCCGGTTCAGCACCGTGAAGCGGTCGCCCACCGCCAGCGCGTGGCGCACGTTGTGGCTGATGAATACTACGCCCACCCCCTGCGCCCGGACCCGCGCGATGGTCGCCAGCACGTTCGAGGTCTGGCGCACGCCCAAGGCGCTGGTCGGTTCGTCCAGGATCAGCACCTTGGCGCCGAAATGGACGGCCCGCGCGATGGCGACCGTCTGGCGTTCCCCGCCCGACAGGGTGCCCACCGCCTGATCGGGCGCACGCAGGTTGATGCCCATCTGGCGCATCTTCTCCATCGTGATGCGGTTCGCGGTCTCCAGGTCGAACCGCTTGATGAAGCGGCCCTTCGTGGGTTCGCGCCCCATGAAGAAGTTGCGCGTGACGCTCATCAGCGGGATCATGGCCAGGTCCTGGAAGACGGTGGCGATGCCCGCCTCCATCGCGTCGCGGGGGCTGTCGAACTGCATCGGACGGCCTTCGAAGGTGATCGTGCCCTCGGTCGGCTTGTGGACGCCCGACATGGTCTTGATGAAGGTCGATTTCCCCGCGCCGTTGTCGCCCAGAAGGCAGTGGCATTCGCCGGGCCGCACGTCGAAGGTGACGCCGTTCAGGGCGATCACGTTGCCGAAGCGCTTCTTGATGCCCTGCATGTGGATGATCGGATCGGACATCAGCGTTCCCCCGTCACGCGCTTGCGGATGGCGTTGTTGAAGACGACGGCCAACAGCAGCATCGCCCCCAGGAAGACCTGGAACCAGTCCTGGTCGAACCCGGTATAGGTCAGACCGATGGTGACCATGCCGAAGATGATCGCCCCGAAGAACGCCCCGATGGCAGAGCCGTAGCCCCCCGTCAGCAGGCAGCCCCCGATGACGGCGGCGATGATCGCCTCGAATTCCTTCATGAAGCCGCGGCGCGCGTCGGTCGAGCCGGTGTCGATCACGGTGATGATGGCGACCAGCGTCGCGGCCAGGGCGGTCAGGATGAACAGCGTGATCTTGACCCGGCGCACCGGCACGCCGGAATTGGAGGCCGCGGTCTTGTCACCGCCGGTGGCGAAGATCCAGTTCCCTGCCGCCGTGCGCAGCAGCACGAAGGTCGCCAGCCCCGCCACGCCCAGGAACCACAGGATCTCGACCGGGATGCCGGGGACCGAGGGTGCGCCGTTGTTCAGCGTCGCGATGATCCCCTGATCGCCCAGCCAGCGGAACAGGCCCGGAAAGGCGTCGCCCGAGAAGATCGGCGTCAGCCAGTCGCCCGCCACCGCCTCGCGCACGCCGCGCAGCTGGGTCGAGCCGTTGGTGAAGAGCTTCAGTCCCACCAGCGACGCGCCGCGCAGGATGAACAGAAAGGCCAGCGTCACGATGAAGCTGGGCAGCCCGGTGCGCAGCACGATGGCCCCGTTCACCGCGCCGGTCGCGGCCGCGAAGGCCATCGTCAGCGGGATCGCCAGGATCAGCGGCAGGCCCAGATTGACGACCAGCACGCCGAAGATCATCCCCGCGAAGGCCACCATCGAGCCGATCGACAGGTCGAATTCGCCCCCGATCATCAGCAGGGCGGCGGCGATGCCCAGGATGCCCAGCTGAGCCGCGGGCGTCAGGAAGTTCATGATGCCCGCCAGCGTGAACATCGACGGGCTGGCGGTGGTCAGAAAGAAGATCGTCACCAGGATCAGGCCGCCGATGGCCCCCAGTTCGGGGCGCTTCATCAGGCGCGTCATCATGGATTCCGTGGCGATCCGTTCGTCTTGCGATGCGATCTCGGTCATCGGGGGTCCCCCTGCTGGCAAAGCGGGGCGGGCGCGGATGGCGCGCCCGCCGGTAAGTAGGCTTAGCGGATGCCCTGGGCGGACAGCTCGATCACCTGGGCGGCGCTGTCCTGGGTCACCAGGTTCGGCCCCGAGGGCACGTCACCGCCCGGCATCAGGCCGTACTGGGCATTCAGCGCCAAAAAGGCGACCGGCAGGTAACCCTGCAGGAACTGCTGCTGGTCGATGGCGAAGGCGGCCTTGCCGTCGGCCACGGCCTGCAGGAAGCCCGCTGACAGATCGAAGCTGGCGATCATCACGTCGTCGCGGCCAAGCGCCTCGGCGGCGGCGACGGCGGGCTCTCCGACCAGGCTGGCGCCCAGGCCCAGGACCGTGTCGACCTCGGGGTCGGATTCCAGCGCGGCGCGGACCTTGGACTGCACCTCGGTCGGGTCGTTGGCCGTGGGCACGACCGTCACCGGATGGCCGAAGCCCTCGGCAAAGCCGTCGCAGCGCTGGTCCAGACTGACGTTGCCGACCTCCTGGTTGACGCAGATGCCCTTGGTCCCGCCCATTTCGGCCAGCCGCTGCCCCGCGGCCACGCCGGCGTCGTATTCCGACTGTCCCACATGCAGCAGCGCGCCCAGATCGGCCGCCACGTCCGAGCCGGAGTTCATCGAAATCACCGGGATGCCCGCCTCGACCGCGCGCTGGATCGAGGGCCCAAGCGCATCGGCATCGGGGATCGACACGACCAGCCCGTCGGGCTGCTGGTTCACGGCGGCATCGATCAGCTGGCCCATGGCGACCATGTCAAAGACCTCGGGCGACCGGAAATCGACCGTCGCGCCGGTATGTTCGCCCGCCTTGGCGGCACCGTTCTTGACGAC
The DNA here is from genome assembly GCF_024105395.1 of Paracoccus sp. 08. Taxonomy (NCBI): domain Bacteria; kingdom Pseudomonadati; phylum Pseudomonadota; class Alphaproteobacteria; order Rhodobacterales; family Paracoccaceae; genus Paracoccus; species Paracoccus sp. 08. The sequence continues at coordinate 44,863 of NZ_WEKR01000070.1, forward strand.
CGACCAGAAGGGGTCGTTGGCCTGGCCATGGGCCACCACGATGATGTTCTGCGCCATCGCGGGCGCGGCAAGGGCCAGCAGCGCCGCCACGGCGGCCGAGGCTGTCAGTTTGGTCATGTCTTTCCTCCCTGTTGATCGTTCGAAGGGACGCAGGCGACCCCCCGTCATTCCCGGCATCTCCCCTGCCGGATCGCTTGAAGGCCTGTCGCGCCGTCCTTGCGGTCGCGGCGGGCCCGGAACTGTCAGCCCTGAAGGGGGACGGTCTCTCCGGTCCGGGCGGCGCGGGTGGCAGCCTCGGCCAGGGCCAGCGCGGCGATACCGTCGGCAAGCGTCACCGATTGCGGCCGTCCGTCCAGGACCGCGCCGACGAAGGCGTCCCATTCCGCGGCATAGGCGGGCATGTAGCGTTCCAGGAAGAAATAGGTGGGCTTTCCCGACACCACCCCGTCCACCGTCGAACGGACGACCGTGTTCTCCAGCATGTTCCCGGCCTGCAGCAGACCCGTCGAGCCCAGCAGTTCGACCCGCTGGTCGTATCCATAGACGGCGCGGCGGCTGTTCTTGATGACCGCGATGCGCCCGTCGCCATAGCGCAGCGTCACGACCGCGGTGTCCACGTCGCCCGCCGCGCCGATGCGGGGGTCGACGATGCTGCTGCCCACCGCGCTGACGGATACGGGGGCATCGCCCATCAGAAAATTGGCCATGTCGAAATCATGGATCATCATGTCGCGGAACAGCCCGCCGGACACCTTGATGTAATCGACCGGCGGCGGCGCCGGATCGAAGGAGGTGATCGACAGCAGTTCCGGCTTGCCGATGTCGCCCTTCAGCAGCGACGCCTTAAGCGCCGCGAAATTCGGATCAAATCGGCGGTTGAAACCGATCATCACGGTTGCCGCCCGGTCCGCCACGGCCTCCAGACAGCGCTGCGCCCGGTCCAGCGACAGATCCACGGGCTTTTCGCACAGCACGGCCTTGCCCGACCGGGCCGCAGCCTCGATCAAATCCGAATGCGTGTCGGTCGAGGTCGCGATCAGCACGGCGTCGATCCCGGGATCGTTCAGGATCGCGTCGGAGCTGCGGGCCTCGGCGCCATGCGCGGCGGCAAGGGTGCCGGCGGCCTCTGCGTGGATGTCCGACACCGCCACCAGAGTGGAGCGGGGATGGCCCGCGATGTTCACCGCGTGAACCTGTCCGATCCTGCCGGCACCCAGCAAACCCACCTTCAGCATCCGAATCCCCCCATCGCGTTCGCGGCCTCTCCCTGCCGCTGCGTCATCATGGGTACACTGATTGCACGCGCGTGCAAGCATTTTTTGCACGCGCGTGCTTTTCTTGCTGTGGTGGCCTTTTGGCTGCCGTATAGCTATCGACAGGACAGGCCACCGATCATGACAGGAGCCAGCCATGAGCAAGCCCGACCGGTTCGACAGCGTGACCGCGGACGATGTCGCGATCGCCGCCGGCGTGTCGCGTTGGACGGTCAACCGCGCCTTCAAGAAGGACGCCTCGATCTCGGCTAAAAGCCGAGAGAAGGTGATGTCCGCCGCGCAGGCGCTTGGCTATATCCCCGATCTCAGCGCGTCGGCCCTGGCATCGACGCGGTCGAACCTTGTGGCGCTGCTGGTCGATGACTTTGCCAACCCGCACAAGCTGGTGATGATGGATTGCCTGACCCGGGCGCTGCGGGGACGGGGCCTGGACACGCTGCTGGTCAACACGCTTGACCGTGAGGACACGACCCCGGCGCTGATCAATGCCAGCCAGCGGCGGGTTGACGCCACGATCCTGATTGGCATCCAGTTCGACGACGACGTGCTGGCTGCGGCCCATCGGGCGCATCGCTTCAAGAAGCTGATCATCTTTGCCCGCACCTCTCGCAACCCCGACACGATCTCCATTGCCGTGGACGACGAGATCGCGACCAAGGAAATTGCGCATTACGTGATTGCCAAGGGATATCGCCGCCCGCTGTATGTCGCCGGGCCCAACACGGCGTCGGCGCATCTGTTGCGCAAGGAAACCTTCGCCCTGGTCTGGCAGGACCGGTTCGGCCACGCCCCTGAGACGGTTTCGGTGCCGCGCTATGATCCCATCCTGTCGGCCGAGATCGCGTTCCGGACATTGCACGGCCGCAAGGGCGTCGATCTGCCCGACGTGATCGTCTGCGAGAACGATGCCCTGGCCTTGGGTGCCATCGACACGATCCGCTACAGGCTGGGACTGCGCGTACCCCAGGACATCGCGGTCGTCGGCTTCGACGACGTACCGCAGGCGGCCAGCCCCCACTATCAGTTGACCACATACCGTCAGCCGCTTGCCGAAATGGCCGGTTACCTTGTCGACGTCCTGGAAAGCGCGGATTCGAGGAACTTGGACCGCAAGTTCACCGGCGAACTGGTTATCCGGCACAGCGCCTGAGATAGCATGGAGGCAAGCATGTTTGCGTGACGGTCGATTTGGCCCTGATGCTTGCGCCGGTGATCGGCATAGATGATCGTGCAGGACCGCTTTGATCCGCGGACGTTGCTGCTGACCGGACTTGCCATGCCTAGGTTTTCAGTCTTGGCATTTGTTTGATCGGTTTTAGGATGGAACTGTCGTGCTTGGATGTCCAGATTTTGCAGATGTAGTCGTAGGGCGAGAGGCCACTGAGGGTCTTTAGGAGGCAGGCGAAGTTATAGGCTGCCATGAAGTCTGAATAGCCCCGATTTTCTTAGACGGCTTCGCGTCTCCTCATCTGCCGCCGTTCGAAGTCGGCAGGCGACAGCATCCCGTTCCTCGCATGCTTTCGCTTCGGATTGTAGAACATCTCGATGTAGTCGAACACGTCCTGTCTTGCGTCTTTGCGTGTCCGGTAGGTCCTGCGCCTGATCCTTTCGCGTTTGAGCAGATGGAAGAAGCTCTCGGCGACTGCGTTGTCATGACAGTTGCCGCGGCGGCTCACCTTGCATCCCGAGCGAAATATGCGGTGGCCTTTTTTAAGATGTCACGCTCCTCCGACACCCGGACCAGTTCACGCTTCAGCCGCCGGATCTCTGCATTCTTCTCCGTGTCACACGACACTGCCTTCGTGAACTTGCGCCTCCACGCATAGAGCGAATGCATGCTGACGCCGAGCCGAGCCGAAACCTCCTTGACCGGATAGCCCCGCTCCGTGATCTGCGCTACCGCATCGCGCTTGAACTCGTCCATGAAATTACCTGCGCCCATCATGGCTTCCTTGCCTCAAAGTTAGCGAAGAAAGCGTCCAGGAAACATGAGGCCATTCAGTCTGCAAGATGCGTCCGTAGCTGGTCATGACTGTCGGAATGGACGCGTTTGACGGTCGCGTTCTTGACCGTCCTGTTCATCCGCTGACCCTGCCCGTTGTTCGGGAAAACGTCCCCCCGGCGCAAGCATCCTGACCAGCGGCCGTTATCGCCAGGCTCCGCACTCGTTGATCGTAACAGCCAGAAGATGACGATGCTGCAAGCGCCATGGCGGAGAGAAAGACCGTCGGGCATCTGTCGTAACGGGCGGCGATACGCGGCCAGTCCTTCAGTCGACCGAACATGATCTCGATCCGGTTGCGCCTCTTGTAGCGGCGCTTGTCGTAGCGGACGACTGTGCCGCGCAATTTCCGACCCGGAATGCAAGGGAGTATCCCCCTGTCTTTCAACGCCTCCCGGAACTAGTCGGCATCGTATCCCCGATCCATCATTCGGGCAAAGACCCCCTTGTCACCTTACCGCGTCCACCGGTTGTAAAGCGTCTTTGGCGAACCATTCGCCCGAGGTGCGTCGTGAGCTGCTGCCGGTTTCGTGGACACGAAGATAAGATCGCGACCAAGGAACTGGAGAGTGGATATGACGAGACGAAAGTTCAGCCGTGAGTTCAAGACAGAGGCCGTGAGGCTGGTAACCGATCGGGGCGTAGCGGTGTCACAGGCCGCACGCGACCTCGACCTGTCCGAGAGTGTGCTGCGCCGCTGGATGAGGGAATTGAGCGCAGCCCCGGCTGCTGCATTTCCCGGGAATGAGCAGAT
>NZ_WEKR01000071.1:0-62840 GCF_024105395.1 Paracoccus sp. 08
GCAAAGGGGTCGGTCACGATCGCCGTGCCGCCACCGGTCGCGGCCCCCGCGGGCGCACCGGCGGCGACCTGCGTCGGCAGGACCAGGACCGCACCCGCCAGCAGGGGCGCGTCGGCGGGCAGGGCATTGTGGGCGGCCAAAGTCGCCGCATTTAGTCCAAGCCGGGCGGCGATCGATGCGGGCGTGTCGCCCGCCTGCGCGACCGCGACCTGGCCGCTGGAAAAGCTGATGACGCCGCGCGCGTCGGGCGCCGGACGGGGTGCCGCGGCTGCGGCCGCGGGGGCGGTGTCCATGCCCCCGATCAGCCCGCGCAGGTCGGGGTCGAAACTGCCGTCCGGCCCGCAGGCCGTCAGCGCCAGCACGGCCAGCATGGCGCAGCCGGTCCGAATATCACGTCTTGTCATGGTCCTGTCCTCGGCCTGCCTGATGGTGGCCGGGGGTCATGTCTGGCCCAACCCCTCGACCAGCGGAACGAACCGCACCTGCCGCAACTCGTCGTAATCGAAACCCTCTTGGGTCCGCGTCACGCGGATCAGGGTCTGGACCGCGTCCGACTGTCCGACAGGCACCACCATGATACCGCCGATCTTCAGCTGTGCCAACAGGGGCCCGGGCGGATCCTCGGCCGCGGCGGTCACAAGTATGCGGTCGAAGGGGGCCTGGTCGGGCAGGCCCCGCGATCCGTCGGCCACCTGCGCGATGATGTTGTAGAGACCCAGTTCGCGAAAGATCGCCTCGGCCTCGTGGACCAGGCGGCGGTGGCGGTCGACGGTGTAGACGCGCCGGCACAGTCCCGACAGGACCGCGGCCTGGTATCCCGAACCGGTGCCGACCTCCAGCACGGTGTCGCGGGGACCGACGTCCAGGGCCTGGGTCATCAGGCCGACGACCGAGGGCTGGCTGATCGTCTGGCCGCAGGGGATGGGCAGGGGGGTGTCCTCATAGGCGCGGTCGGCGAACTGGCCGCGCACGAACAGGCCGCGGTCGATCCCCTCCATCGCGGCCATGACCCGCGGATCGGTCACCCCGCGGGACCGCAGCTGAAAGACGAACCGCATCTTGCGTTCCGCGTCGTCGTCCTCGTCGCTCATTCGGCAGCCCGTGCCAGCGGATCGTCCAGCGCCGCCGCCAGTCGGTCCAGCGACGCATGGCAGGTCAGGTCCGCCCGCATCGGCGTGACCGAGACGAACCCCTCCATGTTGGCGGCCACATCGGTCCCGTCGCGCGCCGGCGCCTGCTGCGACCCGCCCGCGATCCACATGAACCGGCGCCCGTTCGGCGCGCTGTAGGGCTGGGCGGCAAAGCGCGATCCCTGGCGCTGGCCCTGGGGTGCGACGCGCAGGCCCCGGACCTCCGCGGCCGGGACCGGCGGAAAGTTCACGTTGTAGAACAGGCGGAAGTCGGCATCCGTCGACCAGTCGCCATGATCCAGCAGGCGGCGGATCACCGCGGCGCCATGCGTGCGCGCGCCTTCGAAGGGGTCGGCAAGGTCCGCGGTGCGCGGGCCCAGGTACTGCGACAGCGCGATCGCGGGCAGGCCCTGCAGCGCGGCTTCCATCGCGCCGCCGATGGTGCCCGAATACATGGCATTCTCTCCGGCATTGTTGCCGCGGTTGACGCCCGACAGCACCAGGTCGGGGGCCGCGCCCACGATGTCGCCCAGGGCCGCCAGAACGCAGTCGGCCGGGCTGCCCTCGGCGGCATAGCGGCGTTCGGCCAGGCGGGCGACCATGGTGGGGTGGGTATAGCTGATGCAATGAGCCACGCCCGACTGCTCGAACGCGGGCGCGACGGTCCAGACCTCGCCATGCGGGCCGGCCAGTTCGGTGGCGATCTGGTGCAGCACCTCCAGGCCCGGGGCGTTGATCCCGTCGTCATTGGTGATGAGAATGCGCATCCTGTCCCCTGTTCCGGCTGACCGCGCCCCTGCGCACGCGGATGTGACCCGATCTGCTTAGCGGGGGCGGCTTTCTGCTTCAACCCGTTCCTGCGCCGCAGGGCGGAAGCGGTTTGACGTCGGGCGCGCCGCGTTGCATCGTGGGACGGTGCGCAACGGGCCGGGATGCGATGCAGATCTTTCTTCCCATCGCCGAAGTCTCGGTCAACGCCTTCACCCTGATGGGGTTGGGCGGGCTGGTGGGCGTCATGTCCGGCCTGTTCGGTGTCGGTGGCGGCTTCCTGATCACGCCCCTGCTGTTCTTCATCGGCATCCCGCCCGCCATCGCGGTGGCGACCGGCGCGAACCAAGTGGTTGCATCGTCGGTGTCGGGCGTGCTGGCGCACATGAAGCGCAAGACCGTCGATTTCCGTATGGGGGGCGTCCTGCTGGCCGGCGGCATGGTCGGATCGGGCCTGGGGGTCGTGGTCTTCAACATCCTGCAGCAGCTGGGCCAGGTCGAGTTGGTCGTCCAGCTGTGCTATGTCGTCTTCCTGGGCCTGATCGGCGCGATGATGCTGCAGGAAAGCCTGCGGGCCTTGTTGCGCGCGCGCCATCCCACGGGGCGGCGGCGCCTGCACCAGCACATGTGGGTCCACCGCTGGCCGCTGAAGGTCAAGTTCCGTGCCTCAGGCCTCTATATCAGCGTCATTCCGCCCCTTCTGGTCGGGGTCGCGGTGGGTGTTCTTGCCGCGATCATGGGCGTCGGCGGCGGCTTCATCATGGTGCCGGCGATGATCTATCTGCTGGGCATGCCCACCAAGGTCGTGGTGGGAACGTCGCTGTTCCAGATCACCTTCGTGACCGCCTTCACCACGCTGATGCACGCGGTCAGCTACAACACGGTCGATGTGATGCTGGCGGTGCTGCTGATCGTGGGCGGCGTCATCGGCGCGCAGATCGGCACCACGCTGGGCGCGCGCCTTCGGGCCGAACAGCTGCGCATCCTGCTGGCGCTTCTGGTGCTGGCGGTCTGCGGCAAGCTGGCGCTGGACCTGTTCCTGACACCTGACGACCTGTTCGTCATCACCACGCGGGGGCAATGATGCGGGGGGTCGTCCTGGCGATGATGCTGGCGCTGCTGCCCGGTGCGCTGATGGCGCAGGGGGCGGGATCGACCATGCCCACGGACCCGGATGCGGGCCTGATCCCCCCGGTGGACGCCCCCCAGGTCTGGCCGCTGTTCCCCGATCCGGGGTCGCCGCGCGGTGATCCGGTCGCCCCCGCCGACCAGGGGGGGGAGCAGGTGGTGGCGGGTCTGTCGAACAGCGCCGTGGCGATCACGACCAGCTTTGATGGCAGCGACATCCTGATCTATGGCGCCGTACGGCGCGAGACGCCGATTCCCGACGGCCCCCTGGACGTGATCGTGACGATCGAGGCCCCGTCCGAACCGCTGACCATCTGGCAGAAGGCCCGCCGCTTCGGCATCTGGGTCAACACCGAACGCGTCGATGTGGGGGCTGCGCCCAGCTTCTATGCGGTGGCGACGACGCGGCCCCTGGACGACATCCTGGCGCCGGACTGGGACAATCGGTACCGCATCTCGCTGCCGCTGGTGCTGCGCGCCTTTGCCGGCGCCCCCGAGGTCGAGGATACGCTGCCCTATACCCAAGCCCTGCTGCGTCTGCGCCAGCAGAACGGCCATTACCGGATGGAGGAGGGGGCCGTGACCCTGGTCGAGGACACGCTGTTCCGCACGGACATCCGCCTGCCTGCCAACCTGATCGAGGGCGATTACCGCGCCCGCATCTTCCTGCTGCGGGAGGGGGCGGTGATCGACGCCTATGGCGCCGCGATCGAGGTGCGCAAGGTGGGCCTGGAACGCTGGCTGTACCGTTTGGCCTTCGACCAGCCGCTGCTCTATGGCTTGATGTCGCTGGCGGTGGCGGTGATCGCCGGCTGGGGCGCCTCGGCCGCGTTCAGGAAGCTGCGGCGCGCGTGATCGCCGATCATCTTGGCTGCGGGGCAGCGGCGTAGGGTCTCCCTGCAATGTTAATCCCGCGTCTGCACGTCTTGATGGGCTTACGTGGCAATCGTCGGGGGCACTGCATGATACAGTTTGCAGCCTTTCTGGCTGTCGAGCCGTCCGGGTATGCCATCCGCGGGATCGATCAGTCGGCCTGACCGGCGGGCCGGCGCATGTGGTCAATGTATCCTATGGCCCAACGTCGTTGATCGTCGAGGCGGAACTGGAGGCTTGGAGCCCGCTAGAATGCACGGCACCGGGCGGTGCAAGATTTAATGTTGGACGACAGACCGCAGACGGCGGCAGCGGAGGGCGGTGCTCGATATTGCAGGGTGACCGACGGCGGGCCCGTCGGAGGACCGGGACTGTTCCGGCGTTTGATCGGTGGGAGCAACCCAGAGGGTCATTTTGTCCTTGGCAAGCCGACTTTGGACCTGCATCGGCCGGATGGTGGTAGGAACAGCAATGCGTGCGAATGAGGAATCGCGCCGCGCTTGCGCTTCCGCCACCACGCGGTAACGCCCGCTAAGGCGACGCCCGCGCCGGCGCGCGGGTTGACGGCGCGCGTCGCGTCACCCTTCGGACATACCGGGATGCGCGGTGGGCGGTACTGCTGGAGTTCGAGGGGAAGCAAGGTTCAGGGCGGCTGACCGGGATGGCTGCCGTGGCCGGGACCGTCCATGGTCCGGCCATCGGCAGGCCTCACCCGCGGTCATGCGATAAGGCCCCGCGATCGCTCGCGGGGCCTCTCCTCCCTCGTGGTGCGGGCCGTCCCCCTCCACTGGTCCGGCCCGCGGGGGGTCTTCAGGCGCTGATCAGGTCGGACTGGCGCAGAGTCACCTCGGCTTGCTTGATCGACGCGATGTCGACCAGGCGGCCCTTGTAGACGGTGGCGCCGGCGCCTTCGGCCTTGGCCTTCTCCATCGCGGCCAGGATCTCTCGCGCCTCGGTGACGGCGGCCTCGCTGGGCGAGAACACCTCGTTGGCCAGTGCGATCTGGCTGGGATGGATGGCCCATTTGCCGACCATGCCCAATGTGGCGCTGCGCAGGGCTTGGGCGCGGAACCCCTCGGAGTCGCTGAAGTCGCCGAAGGGGCCGTCCACGGGCAGCAGCCCGTGCGTGCGGCACGCCGCGACGATGGCGGTCTGGGCCCAGTGCCACGGATCGGGCCAGTATTTCTGGCCGTCCCGGATCATGTAGTAATTTTCCTGCGTGCCGCCGATGCCGGTGGTGGCCATGCCCATCGACGCCGCGAAATCGGCGGCCCCCAGGCTGATTGCCTGCAGGCGCGGGGACGCGGCCGCGATCTCCTCGACATGGCAGATGCCGGCGGCGGATTCGATGATGACCTCGAAGGCGATCGGCTTGGTACGGCCCTTGGCGCGTTCGATGGCGGTGACCAGCGCATCGACGGCATAGATGTCGGCCGCGCATCCCGCCTTGGGGATCATGATCTGGTCCAGCCGGTCGCCTGCCTGTTCCAGCAGATCGACCACGTCGCGGTACCAGAAGGGCGTGTCCAGCCCGTTGATGCGCACCGACAGCGTCTTGGAGCCCCAGTCGACATCATTGATCGCCGCGATGATGTTGGCGCGCGCCTGGTCCTTGTCGGCGGGCGCGACCGAATCCTCCAGGTCCAGGTTGATGACATCGGCGGCAGAGGCGGCCATCTTAGCGAACAGCGCGGGGCGCGATCCGGGGCCGAACAACTGACAGCGGTTCAGGCGCGCAGGGGGCAGGGGCTGTTGGCGAAAGCTCATGGCAAGGTCCTGTTCGACAAGATTCGGGCCTGCCATCGGTAATAATGTTGCGCTGCGGTTGCAGCAAGCCCTATTTCCGCAATGCGGCATCGGGCGCGGTTCTTGACGCAGCGGGGCTTTGGGCGCAGGACCGGGCGCGAACACGCGACGGCACGGAGGCAGCGATGACGCGGACGGTCTATGTGAATGGCGATTACACCCCTGAGGATCAGGCCATGGTGTCGGTCTTTGACCGGGGGTTCCTGATGGCCGACGGCGTCTATGAGGTGGTCAGCGTGCTGGGTGGCAAGCTGATCGATTTCGAAGGGCACATGGTGCGGCTGAAGCGGTCGCTGTCGGAACTGGCCATCGCCAACCCGCTGTCGGACGATGCGTATCTGGCCGCGCATCGCGACCTTGTGGCGCGGAACGACATCACCGACGGGCTGGTCTATCTGCAGGTGACCCGCGGCAATCCGGGCGATCGCGATTTTGCCTATCCGTCCGCGGACACGGTGCCGACAGTGGTGATGTTCACGCAATCGAAGCCCGGCCTGGCCGACGCCCCCGCGGCCAAGACCGGGTGGAGCGTCGTCAGCGTTGATGACCTTCGCTGGGGTCGGCGCGACATCAAGACGGTGCAGCTGCTGTACCCGTCGATGGCCAAGATGGAAGCCAAGGCGCGCGGTGCGGACGATGCCTGGATGGTCGAGGACGGGCGCGTGACCGAGGGAACCTCGAACAACGCCTATATCGTCAAGGGAAACACGATCGTGACGCGGGAACTGAGCCACGACATCCTGCACGGGATCACCCGCGCGGCGGTGCTGCGCTTTGCCCGCGAGGCGCAGATGCAGGTCGAGGAGCGCGCCTTCACCATCGCCGAGGCGCAGGAGGCGGACGAGGCCTTCATCACCTCGGCCTCGGCCTTCGTCATGCCGGTCGTGTCGATAGACGGGTCACGGGTAGGGGCGGGCACGGTCGGCCCGGTGGCCACGCGCCTGCGCGAGATCTATCTGGAAGAGAGCCTGAAGACCGGGGTCTGAGTTGCGTCCCGCGACGGCGGGGGGCCAGCCCCCCGCACCCCCCGGCGTCGTCACAACCCGCTGTCGGCCAGCACCTTCGTGATCACCGGCGCCAGCCTGTCGGCCCAGATCTGCTGGCCTTCGGGGGTGGCGATCAGGTCGTTGCGGACCTCGATCAGCATGTTAGGGCGGCCGTGGCGCAAGGCGTGGCGATCGACGCTGTCTCCGTCCAGATGCCCGTCATAGGGCTGGTTCTCTCCGGTGATCCAGCCCTGATCGCGGCAAGCCGCGACCATCGCGGGGCCAAGGCGCGGATCGGCATGCGAATAGAGGATGCCCACCTGCCACGGCCGCGGCGGGCGCCCCCGCAGCTGCGGCGTGAAGCTGTGGACGGCGCAGATGCAGCGGTCCGGGTGCAGCGCCGCGACCCGGGCCAGCGCCGCGTGATAGGGGCGGTGCAGCCGGTCCAGCCGGCGCTGGCGTTCGGCCGTGTCCGCCAGGCGGTTCGTCGGGATCACCGTCCCGTCATAGAGCCGCATCAGCAGGGTGGGGTCGTCCTCTCCGCGGTTCGGGTCGATCACCAGGCGAGAGAAATCGGACAGGATCGCCGGCGCGTCCAGCCGTTCGGCCAACTGTTCGGTCAGCCCGGCCGCGCCGACGTCGTAGGCGATGTGGCGGGCCATGTCGGCGGGCGCGATGCCAAGGGTGCCGCCGCTGACCCAATCGGGCACGCGGTTCGTGGCGTGATCGCAGGTGATCAGCCACCGCGAGGGGCGGTCCTGACCCAGGATGCGGAAGGGCGTCGATGTCGTGTCATCGGTCATGATGCAGGCTGTCTACGACGGATGGCGGACAGACGCCAGTTGCCGACCATCGGCATTTGCGGCATAGATAGCGCTAAACCTGAGACAAGGGCGGGATGATGAGACGACATCGCAACGTGAAGATCGTGGCAACCCTGGGACCGGCATCATCGTCGAAAGAGATGATCCGCGCCCTGTTCGATGCCGGGGCCGACGTGTTCCGCCTGAACATGAGCCATGGCAGCCATGACGATCACCGGGCACGCCACGACACGATCCGCGAGATCGAGGCCGAGACGGGCCGTCCCATCGCCATCCTGGCCGACCTGCAGGGCCCCAAGCTGCGCGTGGGTCCCTTTGCCGCCGGGCCGCACGAACTGGCCGTGGGCGATCATTTCCGCTTTGACCTGTCGCCTGATCTGGGCGATGCGACCCGCGTCTCGTTGCCGCACCCCGAGATCTTCGCGGCCCTGATCGAGGGATCGGAACTGCTGGTCAACGACGGCAAGATCCGCCTGACGGTGCAGAAATGCGGCCCCGATTTCGCCGATTGCGTGGTCACGGTCGCAGGCGCGATCAGCGACCGCAAGGGCGTGAACGTCCCGGACGTGGTTCTGCCGCTGGCCGCGCTGTCGGACAAGGACCGCGCCGACCTGGAATTCGCCTGCGAGTTGGGCGTGGACTGGCTGGCCCTGTCCTTTGTCCAGCGTGCCGAGGACGTCGAGGAGGCCAAGACCCTGGCCAAGGGTCGCGCCGCGATCCTGTCCAAGATCGAGAAGCCCGCGGCCGTGCGCGCCTTTGACGAGATCCTGCAGGCGTCCGACGGGATCATGGTCGCGCGCGGCGACCTGGGCGTCGAGCTGCCGGTCCATTCGGTGCCGCCGATCCAGAAGCGCCTGGTCCGCCTGTGCCGCAGCGCCGCCAAGCCGGTGATCGTTGCCACGCAGATGCTGGAATCGATGATCGACAGCCCGATGCCCACCCGCGCCGAGGTCAGCGACGTCGCCAACGCCATCTATGAAGGCACCGACGCCGTCATGTTGTCCGCCGAGAGCGCCGCCGGCAGCTTCCCGGTCGAGGCCGTGCGCACGATGGACAACGTCGCCCGGTCGGTCGAGGCCGACCCGAACTATCGCTCGATCATCGAGGCGGCGCGCAAGGCCAGCCTGTCGTCGGTCCCCGACGCCATCGTGACCGCCGCGCGCGAGATCGCCGAGACGACCGACGTGGCCGCCATCTGCGCCTTCAGCCAGTCGGGCAAGACGATCAGCCTGATCGCCCGGGAACGGCCCCGCGTGCCGATCCTGGCGCTGTCGCCGATCCTGACGGTCACGCGCCGCATGGTGCTGACCTGGGGGACGCATTGCGTGACGACCCCGCGCATGTCGCGCTTCAAGGAGGCCGTGATCATCGGCACCCGCGCCGCCCGCGAATACGGCTTTGCCGACGAGACGCGGCAGGTCGTGGTGATGGCGGGCGTGCCCTTCAACGTGCCGGGCACGACGAACATCCTGCGCATCGCCCCCTGCGATGACCGCTTGATCTTCGCCACCGACCCGGAATAACGCTGGGGCCTTGAAACCCGGGGGGTGGTGATGTCCGATCTTCTTTTGCTGGCAGGGGTTGCCCTGTGCCTTCTGTCCGTGGTGCTTGCGGTGGTCCAGCTGCTGCAGACGCAGCCGCCGCGCGCGGCGATCTTGGCGCTTTTGGGCGGGATCGTGCTGCTGTTCGCGGGGGCCTGGATGGATCCCGAACCCTTCAGCCCGGCCGACATCCCGGCCGCGCTGGACACGGTCACCGGCGGTGAGCCCGCGTCCTGACCCCTTGCGCATTCCCGCGCGCCTGTGTAAGGCGACGCTTCCGTTCCCGTGCGGCCGGCCGACATGGCATTGCCGAGCCGCGCGTTCACTCTGATGAAGGAGATGAAAATGCCGAAGATGAAGACCAAATCCGCTGCCAAGAAGCGGTTCTCGATGACGGCCTCGGGCAAGGTCAAGGCAGGTCAGGCCGGCAAGCGCCACGGCATGATCAAGCGCACGACCAAGTTCATTCGCGACGCGCGCGGCACCACCATCCTGTCGGATGCGGATGCCAAGATCGTCAAGAAATACATGCCCTACGCTCGCTGATCAGGAGAACCACACATGTCCCGCGTTAAATCCGGCAAGGTGACCCACGCCCGTCACAAGAAAGTCCTTGATCAAGCCAAGGGCTACTATGGCGCGCGCTCGCGCAACTTCCGCACCGCCACCCAGGCCGTCGACAAGGCCAACCAGTACGCGACACGCGACCGCAAGAACCGCAAGCGCAACTTCCGCGCGCTGTGGATCCAGCGGATCAACGCCGCCGTCCGCGCCGTCGATGCCGAGATGACCTATTCGCGCTTCATCAACCTGCTGTCGAAAGCCGGCATCGAGGTTGACCGCAAGGTCCTGGCCGACCTGGCCGTGAACGAACCCGACGCGTTCGGCGCGATCGTGGCACAGGCCAAAGCCGCCGCCTGATCGCGGCCACCGCATTGCCGCAAAGGCCCGTTCCCGATCCGGGAGCGGGCCTTTGTCATGCGCGGAACCCGCATGCGTGTCGGGCGTTCATCCCCCACAGAGACACACCCATCAAGGAGATCCCCATGGGCGAGATGACCGACAAGGCGAAAGCCGCAGGGAACAAGCTGGCAGGCAACGTCAAGGAGGGCATCGGCAAGATGACCGACAACGAACGTCTGGAAGCCGAAGGCAAGGCCCAGCAGGCCAAGGGCACCGCACAGAACGTGTCGGGCGCCGTCAAGGGCAAGCTGGGCGACGACATCTGATCGTCATCCATTGTCTGGAAAGGCCCCGCGATTGCGGGGCCTTTTTCATGTGGTGCGTCACCCCAGCAGCAGCTTGGCGGCGATGGACCACATGACGACGGCGATGACCGCCTCCAGGATGCGCCAGGCGGTGGGGTTGGCAAAGACCGGTCGCAGCCAGACGGCGCCATAACCCAAGGCGAAGAAGAACAGAAACGATCCCGTCACCGCGCCCGCCGCGAACGCGTCGCGGTCCTCTGTGAACCGGGTCGAGATCGTGCCCAACAGCACGACCGTGTCCAGATAGACATGCGGGTTCAGCCATGTCAGCGCCAGGCAGGCCAGCACCGTTCGCCGCAGCCCGCCCGGTCCGCGCCCGCCGCCTGCCTCCAGCGCCCCGGTCGCGCTGATTGCCGTGCGCAGGCTGCGCGCCCCGTACCAGATCAGGAACGCCGCCCCTGCCACGCGCATCACCGGGTCGATCCAGGGCAGCAACTGGGCGATGCGGCCAAAGCTTGTGACGCCCAGCACGATCAGCACCGCATCCGACAGCGCGCAGGTCAGGCAGACCGCCAGCACGTGATCCCCGCGCAGGCCCTGGCGCAGCACAAAGGCGTTCTGCGCACCGATCGCCACGATCAGGCTGAGGCCCGTCATCAGGCCGGTCAGAAAGATCGCAGGGCTCATGGGGCGTCTCCGGTCATGGGGTCGCGGTTGATCTAGCCGCCCGTGGCGGATTAGACAAACTCATGCTGCTAAGGTTGGGTAAGGAAAACTGATGCTGGATTATGCCGCTGCCCGTGCCGTTGCGACGATCGTGCGGACCGGCAGCTTCGAGGCCGCGGCGCGGGCTCTTGGGGTGACGCCTTCGGCGATCTCGCAGCGGGTCCGCAATCTGGAGGAGCGGTTGGGCACCGTCCTGATCGGTCGCGGACAGCCCTGTACCGCGACCGAAGCCGGAGCCCGCCTGTGCCGCCACATGGACCATGTGGGCATGCTGGAACAGACATTGGCGCAGCACCTGCCGGGGATGGCCGACGGGGATGCCGCGCGGGTCACAGTGACGATCGCGACGAATGCCGACAGCTTGGGCACCTGGCTGATGCCCGCCCTGGCCGCCCACGCGCGCGACAGCGGGCACCTGTTCCAGATCGCCATCGACGACGAACAGCACACCGCCGACGGGCTGCGGCAGGGCAGGGTGCTGGCCGCCGTGACGTCGCTGGACAGCCCGGTGCAGGGCTGCGCGGTGCGGCCCCTTGGGCGGCTGCGCTATCACGCGACGGCCAGCCCCGATTTCATGCGGCGGCATTTCCCTGACGGGGTGACGGCGGCGGCGCTGGCCCGTGCGCCGGCGCTGGCCTTTGATCGCAAGGACGGGCTTCAGCTGGCTTGGGTCCGGCAGGTCACGGGGCAATCGCCGGTGCTGCCCGCGCATGGCCTGGCCTCGACCCAGGGTTTCGTGGATGCGTGCCGCGCGGGGCTGGGCTGGGGGCTAAACCCGGAGATGCTGGTCGCCGATGATCTTGCCTCGGGTCGGCTGGTGCAGATGGTGCCGGGCACGCCGCTGGATGTGTCGCTGTACTGGCAGATCGGGCGGCTGGCTGCGGATCGGCTGTCCGGGCTGACGCGCGCGGTGCAGGCGGCGGCGGTCGCGGCCCTGCTGCCCGCGACATCTGGGCCGCTGTCCAACGGTTGACCCGCAGCCCCCGCGGCCCCAGCTTTGTAGGACAGCCCCAGCCAGAGGCCGCCGCCATGTTCGACCTGCCCCAAGCCGATCCCGCCAAGGTGCCGTTGGCGACCGTCCCCCTTGGCCTGTGGGGCACGGCCATGACCGCGCGCCGCAACGTGCTGGAACTGATCCCCGCCATCGCCACGCGCCAGCCCATCGTGTCGGGCAAGACCGGCGTCAGCTGGCACATGGTGATGGACCCGACCGCCCTGCGCCGGATCCTCAAGGAAAAGCTGGATGATTATCCGAAATCGGTGACGACCAAGCTGATCCTGAACCCGGCCATCGGTGACAGCCTGTTCGTGGCCGAGGGTGCGCATTGGCGCTGGCAGCGCCGCGCCGCCGCCCCGGCCTTTGCTCAACGCCATGTCGAGGCGCTTGGCCCCGTGATGACCGCCGCCGCCGAGGCGTCCTGCCGCCGTCTGGCGGGCGCGCGCGGTCCGGTCGATCTGTTCGAGGAGACGGTGGCCGCCACCTTCGACGTGATTTCCGATGTGACCTTTTCCGGCGACGGGATGTTCGACCGCGATGCGGTGCATCAGTCGATCGACGCCTATATCGCGCAGACGGCCAAACTGTCGCTGATGGACGTGCTGGGCCTGCCCGCCTGGCTGCCGCGGCCGGGGCGGCTGTTTTCCGGTCCGGGGCTGAAGCGGATGAAGGCCATCGCCGACCAGTCCATCGCCGCCCGCGCGCAGGCCGCCGAAAAGCACGGGCCGCCCGACCTGCTGGACCTGCTGCTGGTCGCGCAGGACCCCGAGACCGGGCGCACGATGACCCGCGACGAGCTGCGCGACAACCTGCTGACCTTCATCGTGGCGGGGCACGAGACGACCGCCCTGACGCTGGCCTGGGCGCTGTACCTGATGGCCTTCGCCCCCGACATCCAGGAGGCCGCCGCCGAGGAGGCGCGCCGTGCCTTGGGCGACCGCGCCGCCACCGCCGCCGATCTGGGCGCGCTTCCCCTGACCATGCGCATCGTGAACGAGACGTTGCGCCTGTACCCGCCCGCGGCCTTCCTGTCGCGCACCGCCCAGGCCCGCGACACGCTGTGCGGGCGCCAGATCAATCCCGGCGATACGGTCATGATGCCGATCTATGCGCTGCACCGGCATCACCTGCTGTGGGACCGGCCCGACGCCTTCGACCCCGACCGCTTTCTGAGCGCGCCCGACCGATATGCGTTCCTGCCCTTCGGCGCGGGGCCGCGCATCTGCATCGGCGCCAGCTTTGCCCTGCAGGAGGCGGTGATCATCCTGTCGACGCTGCTGGCGCGGTTCCGCTTTGCCCGCGTGCCGGGGCGAGAGCCGCAGCCGCGCATGATCCTGACGCTGCGCCCCGAAGGCGGGGTCTGGCTGACCGTGACGCCCCGCGACTAAGCGGCTTGCGATTGCTCACATGGCTGTTACAGACTGCCCCTTGAAAAGGCAGCGGAGAACGCCATGACCGCCATCATCGATTTCCTCAACACCATCTTCTGGGGCTACGTGCTGATCTACGGCCTGCTGGCCGTGGGCATCTACTTTACCCTGCGCCTGGGCTTCCTGCAGTTCGTCCACTTCGCCGAGATGTGGCGCTGCGTGCGCGGATCGGGAGAGACGGACAAGGACGGCATCACCCCGTTCCAGGCGCTGTCGGTGTCGCTGGCCAGCCGCGTGGGCACCGGCAACATCGCGGGGGTCGCTGTGGCGCTGACGCTGGGCGGGCCGGGCGCGATCTTCTGGATGTGGATGGTGGCACTGGTCGGCATGGCCACGGCCTATGCGGAATCGACGCTGGCGCAGCTTTACAAGGTGCACGGGTCGGACGGGATGTATCGCGGCGGACCGGCGCAATACATCGCCCGCGGCCTGGGCCTGCCCTGGCTGGCCGCGCTGTTCGCGGTCGCGCTGATCGTCGCCTTCGGCCTGGTGTTCAACGCGGTCCAGGCCAACTCGATCGCGCAGGCGGTCGAGGGCGCTTTCGGCATCGGCGCGGGCATGGTCGGTATCGGCGTGGCGATCCTGTCGGGCATCATCATCTTCGGCGGCATCCCCCAGATCGCGCGGGCGGCCCAGTTCATCGTGCCGATCATGGCGGGTCTGTACCTACTGGCGGCGGTCGTCATCCTGGTGATGAACATCACCGAGGTGCCGGGCATCCTGGGCGGTATCGTGCGTTCGGCCTTCGGCCTGCAGGAGACCGTGGGCGGGGTCGCGGGCGGCGTCGCGGCGGCCATGCTGAACGGGGTCAAGCGCGGCCTCTTCTCGAACGAGGCCGGCATGGGTTCGGCGCCCAACATCGCCGCGGTGGCAGTGCCCAACCCGCATCACCCCTCCAGCCAGGGCTTCGTGCAGGCCCTGGGCGTCTTCATCGACACCATCCTGGTCTGCACGGCGACCGCGGTGATGATCCTGCTGGCCGATGTCATGCCTTCGGACCAGCTGACCGGGGTGAACCTGACCCAGGCCGCACTGACCGACCATTTCGGCGGCTTCGGCCAGATCTTCGTGGCGGTGGCGATCTTCTTCTTCGCCTTCACCTCGATCATCGGCAACTATTCCTATGCCGAGAACGCCATCGTCTATCTGGGCGCGGGCAAGCCGGGCATCATGGTCCTGCGGCTGGCGGCACTGGGCATGGTGGTCTGGGGCTCGCTGCAGGCGGTCACGACCGTCTTCAACTTCGCCGATGCCAGCATGGGGCTGATGGCCACGATCAACCTGATCGCCATCGTCGCGCTGTCGGGGACCGTCGCGGTCGTCACCCGCGACTATCTGCGCCAGCGCAAGGCCGGGCACGAGCCGACCTTCCGCATCGGCGATCACCCCGGCATCGCGCCGGGCGTGAACCGCGACATCTGGAAATAAGGCGGCACGGGCGCGCGGTCTTTACCCCGCGCGCCCGGCCATGCTAACGCGGGCGCAACCAGGAAAGGCCCCGCGATGGACGATCTGACCCCCCTGCGCCAGCAATGGCTGGACCGCATTTCTGCCGCCTCCGACCCTCAGGCCATCGAGGACGTACGCCTGTCCGCGCTTGGCAAGAAGGGCGAGCTGAGCCTGATGATGCGCGAACTGGGCCGCATGTCCCCCGAGGAGCGCCAGACCACCGGCAAGGCGCTGAACCAGATCCGCGACGAAATCGACGCCGCCCTGCGCGCGCGCAAGCTGGCGCTTGAGGATGCGGCGCTGGACGCGCGTCTGCGCGACGAATGGCTGGACGTGACCCTTCCGGGCCGCCCGCGCCGTCAGGGGTCGATCCACCCGATCAGCCAGGTCACCGACGAGGTCACGGCGATCTTTGCCGACATGGGCTTTGCGGTCGCCGAAGGGCCGCAGGTCGAAAGCGACTGGTACAATTTCGACGCCCTGAACATCGCCCCCGAACATCCCGCGCGCCAGGAGCACGACACCTTCTTCATGCACCGCGCGCCGGGCGACGACCGTCCGCCGCACGTGTTGCGCACCCACACGTCGCCGGTGCAGATCCGCGCCATGCAGGATCACGGCGCCCCGGTCCGCGTGATCGCGCCGGGCCGCGTCTATCGCATGGACATGGACCAGACGCACACGCCGATGTTCCACCAGATCGAGGGCGTGGCCATCGACCGCGACATCAGCATGGCGCATCTGAAATGGACGCTGGAGGAGTTCTGCCGGGCCTTCTTCGAGGTGCCATCGGTCGAGCTGCGCTTCCGCGCGTCGCATTTCCCCTTTACCGAACCCTCGGCCGAGGTGGACATCCGGTGTTCCTGGGAAGGCGGCCAGCTGAAGATCGGCGAGGGCAATTCCTGGCTGGAGATCCTGGGTTCGGGGATGATGCATCCGCATGTCCTGCGATCTGGCGGGATCGACCCGGATCAGTGGCAGGGCTTTGCCTTTGGCATGGGCATCGACCGGATCGCGATGCTGAAATACGGCATCCCCGATCTGCGCGCCTTTTTCGAAAGCGACCTGCGCTGGCTGCGCCACTATGGCTTTGCAGCAGGCGACGTGCCGAGCGTCAGCGGCGGGCTGTCGCGCTGAAGGCGGCGCGCCCTAGCGATCAAGGGGCGCGCGCCGTGGACGTCAGGCGGTGAACGGAACGCCCGGTGCGGATGCGGGGAAGGCGGTTGGGTGCGGTCCGGAATGACCCCCGAACTCCACGGCCAGCCTCTGCCGCAGGGCGTCCTGATCGGCCCTGATGATCCCGGGGATCAGGAACAGATCGACGAACGCCCAGATCCCGACTGCGGCCAGCATGATCAGCCCGACCCCGAGGATCAGCGTCATCCAGCCCAGCACCCACAGGATCAGCATTGCGACTGCCGTGCCGGTCTTGCCCAGATAGAACCGGTGCGCCCCGAATCCACCCAGAAAAACCAGCAGAAAATAGGCGATCACGGGCGACCTGGTGTCGTTCGTGACACGCTGTTCGATGAGGATTCGCTGTTGGGTATCAAGGGGCACGTCAAAATCTCCGGATCTAAAAAGGGAATGTTGGTACGGTGACCGCCCTAGCACGGGCCGCCTTTACAGATCACGGAAATTTCAACCTCAGGTTAACGGCGCGCCATCACCGCAGCCGCCGCCGGATGTCCTCGCGATCCGCGCGGACCATTCCAGGGATCAGGAACAGGTCGATGATGCACCACAGCACCACGAAGCCCACCGCCGGCCAGCCGATCAGGATTGGCACCGTCAGCCAGCCCACGCCCCAGATTGCCAGCATGATGAACCCGCTGATCCAGCGGCCCAGATACATGCGGTGCACGCCGAACCCCCACAGGAAGATCAGCAGCAGATAGGCGATCAGCGGCGATTTCGCCTCATTGGCCACCCGCTGCTCGATCAGCAATTCGCGCTGCACATCCATCCGCAAGGCTCTCCTGTTCCATGTCGCGCGCCCCATCCGGACGCATTGCAAAGATAGGAACGCCCCGCCGCCACGCAAGATCCGCACCGCAGAACCCGGCGGACCCTGTGCGCGGTCAGTGACCCCGCGATGCCCGCGACCTTCTGGCAGCACCGCCGACCACGGCGCCGTGCCCCGGGCCGATCGGATCGACAGCGTCCGGGGTCAGTCGACGCGCTCGAACCGCTCGAACACCAGGCCCACGGGGCGGATCGGTGCGCCGGGCTGGTCGGGGCGGTTCACGTCCGTCAGCGCCATCCGGTATTCTCCCGGCCCCAACCGGGCGTCCACGCTGCCGTCCCTGTCGTCGGCCTGCGCCAAGACCGCCCCGTCCCGCGAAAACAGCGCCAGCTTGGCATCGACGCCGACCAGTTCGCCATAGGCGCTGACAATCAGCGCGGTCTCTCGGTCCAGGGTGAAGGTCAGCCATTGCGCGGTGCCGTCCTGCAGGACGACCGTCTCGCGGTCGGCGGCCAGGTCGATGGCCTGCATCGGATAGTCGCCATCCGTGGGCGGTGCCAACTCTCCCTTGCGCCAGGCGGTGCGCAGATAGCTGTCGCGGTCCAGCGCCTCGACGGTGACGGTGATCGTGCCCTCGCCCGAGGAGATCGGCGCGACACCCAGGCAATAGTCGCCTCCGGCCAGACCGCTTGGGAAATCGAGGCGCGCGTTCAACCCGTCGGCATCGTCGTTGGCGGCGATCTGCGTGCCCGACCCATCGAACAGGATCATGTTCGGGTCCAGCCCGTCGCTGACCGCACGCAGGGTCACGGAGGCGCTGCCGTCCAGCGCGAATCGCAGATAGCGGACAGTGCCGTCCGTCTGCGCCTCAACGGGCAGGGCGGCATTCAGCGGCCCCTGGCCCAGGGTCTCGGCAGGCGTTTCAGGGGTGCAGGCAGCGATGGTCGTGTCCACGGGATCGACCAGCAGGGCGGGCATGTCGGGACGCGTCAGCTGGACGGTCGCGGTCATGTCCGCGTCCCCGACGGGGATCAGCCGCACGCAATAGTCGCCCGGTCCGACGGACTGTTCGATCCGCGAATTCAGCCCGACGGCATCGTCATTCTCGGCCAGCAGGTCGCCGTCGGGGGTTTCCAGCCTGATGGACGGGTCGCCGTCCGACATCGCCTCCAGCCTCAGGGGCTGCATGTCGCCCGTCACCCGGAACATCGCATAGGGGTTGGTGCCGGCGGTCGTGGTCATCTGCCGCGACAGCGCGGCCCCCGCCGCGGTGATGTCGCTGGCATCGGGATCGTCGCCCAGCCAGGTGGCGGGCTGACCGGAACACTGCGGCTGGGCCGGGGCGTCCTGCGCCTGCGCGGGCAGGGCTGCCAACAGCAGGAGGGGGAGGGGGGCAAGACGGGACATGAGACTCATGATGACACCTTCGGTTTGCTTCGCGCTACAGTTGCACCCTGCGCAGGGCCCGGCAAGCGTGGTAACGGGCCGGGGATTCGGGGAAATCCGCTGATCCGGCTTGACCCAGGACGCATGGCACGGTTCAAGGCGGCAAAGTCCCCGCGCGGGCCGACCCGGAAGGCAGACGCCATGAAGTTCACCCTCTCCTGGCTCAAGGAGCATCTCGACACCACCGCGACCATCGACCAGATCGCCGAGGCGCTGACCGATCTTGGCCTGGAGGTCGAGGAGATCGCGGACCCTGCCGCCAAGCTGGGGACCTTTACCCTGGCGCGGATCGATCATGCCGAACAGCATCCCGATGCCGATCGCCTGCGCGTCTGCCGGGTGATGACGGACGAGGGCGAAAAGCAGATCGTCTGCGGCGCGCCCAATGCGCGGGCGGGCATCACGGTCGTTCTGGCCAAGCCCGGCGATTATGTCCCCGGCATCGACACGACGCTTGGCGTGGGCAAGATCCGCGGCGTCGAAAGCCACGGCATGATGGCCTCCGAACGCGAGCTGGAGCTGTCCGAAGAGCATGACGGCATCATCGAACTGCCGTCCGGCGAGGTCGGGCAGCGCTTCGTCGACTGGCTGGCGCAGAACGCGCCGGACAAGATCGACCCGATGATCCACATCAAGATCACGCCGAACCGCCCCGACGCCCTGGGCGTCCACGGCGTCGCCCGCGACCTGGCCGCGCGCGGCCTGGGCACGTTGAAGGCCGTGACGGTCGATGGGGTGCCCGGCGCCTTTCCCTGCCCGGTGGGGGTGACGATCGACGCGGGCGTGGCCGCCAAGGCGCCGTTCTTTGCCGGCCGCGTGGTGCGGGGCGTGACGAACGGCCCGTCGCCCGCCTGGCTGCAGAAGCGCCTGCGCGCGATCGGCCTGCGTCCGATCAATGCGCTGGTGGACATCACCAACTTCTTCACCTTCGACCTGAACCGGCCGCTGCACGTGTTCGACGCGGGCAAGGTCGCGGGCGACCTGATCCTGCGCGGCGCACGGGCCGGAGAGGAGCTGGTGGCGCTGGACGACAAGACCTATGCCCTGCCCGAAGGCGCGGTGGTGATCTGCGACGACAACGGCATTGAGAGCATCGCGGGCATCATGGGCGGCGCGGCATCGGGCGCGTCCGAGGAGACGCGCGACGTCTTCATCGAGGCCGCCTATTTCGATCCGATCAGCACCGCCGCCACCGGCCGCGCGCTGAAGATCAACAGCGATGCGCGCTATCGCTTTGAACGCGGCATCGACCCGGCCTTCACCCTGCCGGGGCTGGAGCTGGCCACGCGAATGGTGCTGGACCTGTGCGGCGGCGAGGCCTCCGAGGTGGTGACCGCCGGCGCGTTGCCCGACACGGGGCGCGCCTATCGCCTGGACCCCGCGCGCNCCAGCCGCCTGGTCGGCATGGATATCGACGAGGCCGATCAGCGCGCCACGCTGGAAGCCCTGGGCTTCCGGCTGGAGGGCGAGATGGCGCATGTCCCCTCCTGGCGTCCCGACGTGCTGGGCGAGGCCGATCTGGTCGAGGAGATCGCCCGCATCGCCAGCCTGACCAAGCTGCAGGGCAAGCCCCTGCCGCGGGCCCAGGCCGGGGTGCCAAAGCCCGTGCTGACGCCCCTGCAGGTCCGCGAGAAGACGGCGCGGCGCATGGCGGCGGCCTTGGGCTACAACGAATGCGTGACCTACAGCTTCATCGACCAGGCCTCGGCGGCGCTGTTCGGCGGCGGGGATGATGCGGTGCGCGTCGAGAACCCGATCAGCAGCGAGATGAGCCATCTGCGCCCCGACCTGCTGCCCGGCCTGCTGCAGGCCGCGGCGCGCAACCAGGCGCGCGGCTTCGCCGATCTGGCGCTGTTCGAGCTGGGTCCGGTCTTCTCGGGCGGAGAGCCGGGCGAGCAGGCGGTTCGCATCAGCGGGCTGCTGGTCGGCCAGACCGCGCCCCGCGATCCCTTCGGCAGCCGCCGCAAGGTGGACCTTTACGACGCCAAGGCCGATGCCGAGGCGATCCTGAACGCCATCGGCGCGCCTGCGCGTGCGCAGATCAACCGCAAGCTGGACGGCTGGTGGCATCCGGGGCGTGCGGGCAACATCGCGCTCGGGCCGAACGTGCTGGCAACCTTCGGCGAGATCCACCCCAAGGTCCTGCGCCAGATGGACGTCAAGGGGCCGGCCGTGGGCTTCACGATCCAGCTGGCCGCGGTGCCCTTCCCCAAGGTCAAGACGCCCACGCAACCCGCGCTGGAGCTGTCCGAACTGCAGGCCGTCGATCGCGATTTCGCCTTCGTTGTGGATGCGGGGGTCGAGGCGCTGACCCTGGTCAACGCCGCCGCCGGGGCCGACAAGGCGCTGATCGCGGGCGTGTCCGTCTTTGACCAGTTCGAGGGGCTGGAGGGCGGCCAGAAGTCGCTGGCCATCACCGTGCGCCTGCAGCCGCGCGACAAGACGCTGACCGATGCCGACATCGAGGCGGTCAGCCGCAAGGTCGTCGAGAAGGTCGAAAAGGCCACGGGCGGCCGCCTGCGCGCCTGATCCGTCCGGTCACGGACACGAAAAGACCCCGCCCGGTGGTCCGGGCGGGGTCTTTTCCTGTCGGCCGTCTGGCGCGTCTCAGAAGATCAGCGACAGGATGCCGATCACGACCAGCAGGCCGATGATGAAGATGATGCCAGCGGCGCCGCCGATGAACTTGAGCATGTCGGTCTCCTGTTTGTTACGCAGGACAACCGGAAAGGCGCGCTGTTGTTCCCCGGCATGCGCCGCGCGGTGCAGGAAAACCGGATGATCATGCGGGGAATACGGTGAGAGGCTGGACAACGACCCATGCGGGACTCGTTACGGCTGCTTCCTTCCGGACCTGACCGATTTGGCGAGGCGCTTGCCCGCGCCAACCTCTCGGGCGCACAGATAGGATGGTCGCGCGGCGGATGCAAGCCCATGCGCATGTCTTACAGCGACAGGCGCATCACCGCGAAACCGTCCTCGTTCAGTCCCACGCCCTGCAGCCGGTCTGGTTCGGGCAGGGGACGGTCCAGCGCGGCGGGCGTGGTCTCGAACAGGACCGTGGTGCCGGGCTGGGGCGCGAAGGCCCCGGTGGGACCCGGTTGCACGAGACCAGCGGACTGAACAGCCCGCAGCTTGCCAGCCGATACGAGTTCGTGGCCAGCACGAAGGCCTGGTCGTCCGCGACGGGCCGGGTCTGCCAGGTCAGGTCGCGGATGCGGTGGGCATTCGGGTCGGCAAGCCGCCCGTCGGGGTGAAACCGCGCCGGGGCGGACAGGTCGATCCGCCAGCTGACCCCGTCGATGACGTCGAAGTTGTAGGCCGGAAACTCGGGGTTCAGCAGCGGCGCGTCGCGCGCGCCGGGTTGGACGCGGTGAAACAGGCTGGCGGAACGTTCCAGCCAGCCGCGCAGCTGCGCGCCCGTCAGGCGGATGGCGGTGATCCGGTTCGGAAAGGAGTAGAGGTCGGCCAGGTGCCGCAGGCTCAGCGTGCCCGCCGGCACGTCGGTGTAATGCTGCGGCCCGCCCCGCCCCCCGGCCCGATAGGGCGCCGAGGCAGACAGCACCGGCAGGTCCGCATCCGGCGTGCCGGCCAGCCGCTGCCGGACATGCCAGCGCTGTGCGAGGTTCACCAGGCGCAGGCCGCAATCATGGCCGATCACCGCGAAATGGCTGTTCAGGGGTTGCGCCGTGCGGCCGATGCGCGTGGACAGCTGCCGCAGGGTGGCCTTGTGCGCGGTCGCCACCTGGCGCGCCACCAGCACCGCGGTCGGCATCGCCGGCGTGACCGATTCGGCGCGCACGGCAAAACGGTCGACCGCCAGCCCGCCATCCGCCCGCGGGGCAAAGCGCAGGTCGATCACCCCCAGATGCGATCCGCCAAAGCCGGGCATGACCGCGGGCTTGCCCGCCAGCGTTCCCCGATCGGCGTCGATGCCGGGGCGGCCGCGCCAGCGGGGGCCGGGAAAGACCTCGTGCGTGTGGCCGGCGATCAGCACGTCGATGCCGGGCAGGGCGGCCAGCGCATGGGCGGCGTGCTCCATCCGGGGCAGGGGCTCGGGGCCGCCGATGCCGCTGTGGGCCAGCGCCACGACCAGATCGACCCCTTGGGCGCGCAGCCGCGGCACCAGGCGGCGGGCACAGTCCAGGATGTCGTCGCTGCGCATGACGGCGCGCAGGTCCTGGTCCCACTCCTCGGTCTGGGGCGGCAGAAAGCCGATGACGCCGATGCGCAGCGGCAGGCGGTTGCCCTGCGGGTCGGTCAGCTCACGCTCGATCACGCAGGTGGCGGCGAAATCGGCCCCCCGGCGCACGGTCAGGTTCGCGGCCAGCATCGGAAAGCGCGCCCGTGCCACGGCGCGCCGCAGGAAGGGCAGGCCGAAGTTGAAATCGTGGTTCCCCAACGCCGCCGCGTCATAGCCAAGCGCGTTCATCGCCGCGATGGCCGGGTGGGTGCCGGCGAAGGGTCCGCTGCGCCGCGCGACCAGGTCGCCCATCGGACCGCCCTGCAGAAAATCGCCGTTGTCCAAGAGGATGCTGGCATGCGGCCCGGTCCGCCGCGCCTCGATCAGCGATGCGGTGCGCGCCAGCCCGATCCGGTCCGACGGACGATCCGCCAGGTAATCGTAGGGCAGCAGGTGCATGTGCAGGTCGCTGGTGGCCAGGATGCGCAGCGTCATGCCGTCCGGGGGCGGATCATCCGCGGCCGTTGCGGGCATTTGCATCGTCTTCCTGTCAAACATGTGATCGCCCGACGCCGCGTTGCGCATGCCGTCATGTCCTTTCCGGGCACGGACGACATACCGATACCATGCTTACTGTATACAATTCGGACCACACAACCAAAGATTGAACAACGCACGCTTTATCAGGTCATTGTGGCGTGGAATTTCACAAATCGGAACTGTTTCGACAAATTCAGCTGCGCTCCGACTTGCAGATGTCAATGTCGCCCTTTGCTAATCCCCCGGTTGAACCTGCCGCGCGATCCGGATTATCTGCCAAGGGAGGGGTCGGCGGTCCTGGCCGCCCCGGATGGGTCATTGGGTCGTTTCAGATGAAGTTCTCCACGCGGATCGACACGGACCTTCCCGCGGAACGCCTGTTCGAGTTGGTCGGGAATTTCGACGCGCTGGAACGAATGGTGATCGGCCGCGGTGCAACCGTGGCGCGCATCGATCCGTCGAACGAACCGGGGATCGGCATGGGCTGGAACATCGGGTTCGACTGGCGGGGCAAGGCGCGGCAGCTGCGGCNGGCCGTCACGCGGTTCGACCGCCCCGAACAGATGATGATGGCCGGTCATTCCGATGCGCTGGACCTGACGGTGGTGGCCACCGTCGTCGCGCTGAGCCGTGTCAAGTCGCGCCTGATCTTCGAGACCGAGGTCCGCCCGCGCAACATGAAGGCCAGGCTGATGCTGCAGACCGCCAAGCTGGGCAAGGCGCAGCTTGACCGCCGCTATCAGCGCCGGATCGAGGATTTCGTCCATCAGATGCGCAACTTTGCCCGCTAGGCGGGATCAGTCCGCCATGCTTGCCTGTCGCTGCGTCTCGCGCAGCGGATCGGCCGGATAGACGCCCAGGATGTCCAGGCTGGAGGTGAAGTAGCGCAACTCGTCCAGCGCGCGGGCGACGTTCGCGTCCTCGGGGTGACCCTCGATGTCGGCATAGAACTGGGTCGCGGTGAACACGCCGTCGACCATGTAGCTTTCCAGCTTGGTCATGTTCACGCCGTTCGTCGCGAACCCGCCCATCGCTTTGTAGAGCGCCGCCGGGATGTTGCGGACCCGGAAGACAAAGCTGGTCAGCATCCGCTCGGCGCGCCGGCTGTCGTCGGCCTGGCGCGACATGATCAGGAACCGCGTGGTGTTGTTCTGCCGGTCCTCGATCCGGTCGGCCAAGCGGTCCAGGCCATAGATCTCGCCCGCCAAGGGCGCGGCCAGCGCGGCCAGCGACGGATTGCCGCGCGCGGCGACCTCCTTGGCGGAACCGGCGGTGTCAGCCCCGGTGATCGCGTGGATGGCGTTCCGGCGCAGGAACCCGCGGCACTGGCCCAGCAGGACGGTATGGCTCATCGCCTCGCGGACCTGATCCAGGGTCGTTCCGGGCACGGCCAGCAGGCTGATATGGACGCGCACGAAGGCCTCGTCGATGATGCGCAGGCCGGATTCGGGCAGCAGGTGATGGATGTCGGCCACCCGTCCATAGGTCGAGTTCTCGACCGGCAGCATGGCCAGATCGGCGTCGCCCGCGCGCACGGCCTCGATCACGTCCTCGAAGGTGCGGCAGGGCAGGGCCTCCATTCCAGGGCGCGCGCTGCGGCAGGCCTCGTGGCTGTAGGCACCCGGTTCTCCCTGGAACGCGATGCGATTCGTGGTCATGGCCGGGCCCCCGCTGTTCTAAATTTGAGCGTGCCGGGGTAACTATACCTTGATCCTTGAAAGCGAAAGCGGATACATACCGCACGACCTGACGAGCTTACCAAGGCGGGACCGCACGCGATGTTCAATACGATGACCCTGACCAAGGCAGCCGGCGCCTTCATTGGCGCGCTGCTGTTTTTGATGCTGGCCAACTGGGCGGCCAGCGGCCTGTTCACTGTCGGACATGGCGGCGGTCATCACGGCGACGAGGAAATTGCGCAGGCCTATACCATCCCGGTCCCGGAAACCGTCCCCGCGGGCGAAGAGGAAGCGCCGCTGGACTTTGCCGCGCTGATGGCCTCGGCCGATGCGGCCGCGGGCGAGCGTGAATGGGCCAAGTGCCGGTCGTGCCACGCCCTGGACGGCAGCGACGGCGTCGGCCCGCACCTGAACGGCGTCGTCGGACGCCCGACCGCCAGCATCGACGGGTTCAGCTATTCCAGCGCGATGACCGAACATGCGGCCGAATACCCCACCTGGGATCCCGACCACCTGCAGGCGTTCCTGGAGAACCCGCGCGGCTTCGTCTCGGGCACCGCGATGAGCTTTGCGGGCATCCGCGATCCGCAGGCCCGCGCCAACCTGATCGCCTATCTGGAAACCAATCCCTGATCGGTCCCGCCAGACCGTGCGCCATCCAGAAAACCCCGGCCCGGCGTCGGGGTTTTTTCATGGCCCGCGTTCACGAAATCGCGGCTTGAAGCCCGGCCCCCCGCTGGCCTAGCCTCTCGCTGGTCCAGACCGGAGAGACGACATGCGCCACGCCGCCCGACTTGCCACGCTGCTTCTTGGGATCGCCGCGGTCCCAGCCTGGGCGCAGGACGCGGCCGGCGATCCGACGGTCATCAAGACGCATGGCATCGCCACCTTCGGCGAGCCCGCACTGCCCGCGGACTTTCCGCATCTGCCCTACGTGAACCCGGACGCACCCAAGGGCGGCGAGATGTCCCAGCACGGCATCGGCACCTTTGACAGCTACAATCCCTACACGTTCCGGGGGCGGGCCACGGCGCCGTCGGTGATGATGCTGGAACCGCTGATGGAGTCGGTCCTGGACGATCCGTATTCGATGTATTGCCTGCTGTGCGAGACGGTCGAATATCCCGAAAGCCGCGACTGGATCATCTTCAACCTGCGCCCCGAAGCGCGCTTCAGCGACGGCAGCCCGCTGACCGCAGACGACGTCCTGTTCACGTTCGAACTGCTGCGTGACAAGGGCTTTCCGTCCTACAGCGAGGCGCTGAAGACACGCGTCGCCAGTGCCACGGTGCTGGACACGCACCGCATCCGGTTCGATTTCATGCCCGACATCGAACGCCGCGACGTGCTTGGGCTGATGGGCAACCAGTCGATCTTCTCGCGCGCCGAGTTCGAAGCGACTGGCCGTGACATCCAGCAGACCAGCACGACGCCGTTCCTGGGGTCCGGCCCCTATGTCTTCGACAGTGCGGATTTCGGGCGGTCGATCACGATGCGGCGCAACCCGGACTATTGGGGCAAGGACCTGCCCATCAACAAGGGCCGGCACAATTTCGACACCCTGCGGTTCGAGTATTTCGGCGATTTCGACGCGGCCTTCGAGGCGTTCAAGGCCGGCATCTATACCTTCCGGGTCGAGCCGTCCGAACAGCTGTGGTCGACCGGCTATGACTTTCCGGCGGTGGCGGCGGGCGCCGTCGTCAAGGAGGAGATCCCCGACGGCGTGATCGCATCGGGCGATGCCTGGGTCTTCAACCTGCGACGCGACAAGTTCAAGGACATCCGCGTGCGCGAGGCGATCGGGCTGATGTTCAACTTCGAATGGTCGAACCAGGCGCTGTTCTATGGCATGAACACCCGGCTGGACAGCTTCTGGGACAACAGCGACCTGCAGGCCGAAGGCCCGCCCACGCCAGAAGAGCTGGCCCTGCTGGAACCCGTCGCGGCCGATCTGCCGCCGGGCATCCTGACCGACGATCCGGTCTCGGCCCCGGTCAGCGGCGAACGCCAGCTGGACCGCGGCAATGCGCGCCGCGCGGCGGCGCTGCTGGACGAGGCGGGCTGGACGACCGGCACGGACGGCATGCGCCGCAACGCCGCAGGCCAGACGCTGCGGGTCGAGTTCCTGGACTTCAACCAGAGCTATGACCGCATCGTGAACCCCTATGTCGAGAACCTGCGTGCGATCGGCGTGGACGCGGTCCTGTCGCGGGTCGATCCGTCGGAACTGACCACCCGCACCCGCAGCCATGATTTCGACATCGTGCGCGACAGCCTGGGCAACGGTTACGGCATCGGCGGCGGCACGGCGCAGGCCTTTGGGTCCGAGCACAGCGACGACGTGTTCAACCCGATGGGCCTGGCCAACCCCGCCATCGACCGCCTGATCGAGATCGGCAGCGCCGCCACGACGGATGCCGAGAACCGCGTCGCCATCCGCGCGCTGGACCGGGCGCTGCGCAGCCTGCGCTTCTGGATCCCGCAATGGTACAAGCCGGTAACCACGGTCGCCTATTGGGACGTCTATGACCGCCCCGAGACCCTGCCCGCCCTTGGCCTGGGGGTCACGGACTTCTGGTGGTACGACCAGACCCGTGCGGACGAGCTGCGGGCGGCGGGCCAGCTGCGCTGAGACGGCGATGCGCTTGATTTCCCGGCGCGGATTGCCGACAAGCCCAGATAACGACAAGGCCCCGCCAAGGGGCACGGACCCAACGGGGAAGGGCATGCGCTGATGGGCGCCTACATCTTGCGGCGACTGCTGCTGATCATCCCGACCCTGATCGGGATCATGGTGGTGAACTTTACCCTGACGCAGTTCGTCCCCGGCGGCCCGATCGAACAGATCGCGGCCCAGGTCCGGGGCGAGGGCGACGTGCTGGGCAACCTGGCCGGCGCCACGGCCGACAGCGCCGAACAGCTGGGCGGCGATGCGGGATACGAGGGTGCGCGCGGCCTGCCCCCCGAATTCATCGCCCAGCTTGAAAAGGAGTTCGGCTTCGACAAGCCCCCGG
Source organism: Paracoccus sp. 08 (assembly GCF_024105395.1). Lineage (NCBI taxonomy): Bacteria > Pseudomonadati > Pseudomonadota > Alphaproteobacteria > Rhodobacterales > Paracoccaceae > Paracoccus > Paracoccus sp. 08. Next base: position 27,695 of record NZ_WEKR01000071.1, read on the forward strand.
TCGAGCGGTTCTTATCCATGATGTGGAACTACATCCGCTTCGATTTCGGGACCAGCTGGTTCCGGTCGATCAGCGTGATGGACCTGGTCGTCGAGAAGATGCCGGTCTCGATCACGCTGGGGCTGTGGTCGACGCTGATCGCCTATGTCATCTCGATCCCGCTGGGCATCCGCAAGGCGGTGCGCGACGGATCGCGCTTCGACACCTGGACGTCGGGCGTGATCATCATGGCCTATGCAATCCCGGCCTTCCTGTTCGCGGTCATCCTGATGGTGCTGTTCGCGGGCGGCAGCTATTGGCAGATCTTTCCGCTGCGCGGCCTGACATCGGACAATTTCGCGGACCTGTCGGTCTGGGGCAAGGTCAAGGACTATGCCTGGCACGCGGCCCTGCCGGTGATCGCGGCTACGATCAGCAGCTTCGCGACGCTGACGCTGCTGACCAAGAACAGCTTCCTGGACGAGATCAACAAGCAGTACGTGATGACCGCGCGGGCCAAGGGGCTGACCGAACGCCGCGTCCTGTACGGCCACGTCTTCCGCAACGCGATGCTGATCGTGATCGCGGGCTTTCCGGCGATGTTCCTGGGCGTGTTCTTCGGATCAAGCATCCTGATCGAGACGATCTTCTCGCTGGACGGGCTGGGGCGCCTGGGCTTCGAGGCGGCGGTGCAGCGCGACTATCCGGTGATCTTCGGCACGCTGTATGTCTTCGGCCTGATGAGCCTGGTGGTCGGCATCCTGTCGGACCTGATGTACGTCTTTGTCGATCCGCGCATCGACTTTGAGAAGAGGGCGGGCTGATGGCGATGTCGGAACTGAACCGCCGCCGCTGGCGCAACTTCCGCCGGAACGGACGCGCCTTCTGGTCGCTGGTGATCTTTGCGGTCCTGTTCGTGACCGCGATGTTCGCCGAGATCGTGGCCAACGACAAACCCATCGTCGTCCGCTATCAGGGCGAACTGTACTGGCCCGCCTACAACTTCTATCCCGAGACCGCGTTCGGCGGCGATTTCGGGACCGAGGCGATCTATCGCGACGAAGCGGTGCAATGCCTGATCGTGTCGGGCGGCCGCGAGGAGTGCTGGGACGAGCCGGAGGGCTTCATGGCGGCGGTGCGGTCGGGTTCGACCGATGTGCCCAAGGCCGAACAGGGCTGGATGATCTGGCCGCCGATTCCCTATCACTACCGCACCATCAACAACGTGGGCACCGCGCCCTCTGCACCCGACGGCAACCACCTGCTGGGTACGGACGACACCGCGCGGGACGTTCTGGCGCGGGTGATCTACGGGTTCCGCACCTCGATCCTGTTCACGCTGATCGTGACGGTGGTGGCCTCGACCATCGGCATCACGGCGGGCGCGATCCAGGGCTATTTCGGCGGCCGCACCGACCTGGTGTTCCAGCGCGTGCTGGAGATCTGGGCCTCGACGCCCAGCCTTTACGTCATCATCATCCTGTTCGCGATCCTGGGGCGCAGCTTCTGGCTTCTGGTCTTCGTCACCATCCTGTTCGGCTGGCCCGCGCTGGTGGGCGTGGTGCGGGCAGAATTCCTGCGCGCGCGGAACTTTGAATATGTCCGCGCGGCGCGCGCCCTGGGCGTCAGCGACCGCAAGATCATGTTCCGCCACATCCTGCCCAACGCGATGGTCGCCACGCTGACGATGATGCCCTTTGTCGTCACCGGGACGATCAGCGGCCTGGCTGCGCTAGACTACCTTGGCTATGGCCTGCCCGCCGGATCGGCATCTTTGGGAGAGATGGCGCTGCAGGCGAAACAGAACCTGCAGGCGCCCTGGCTGGCCTTCACGTCCTTCTTCACCTTCGCGATCATGCTGTCGCTTCTGGTGTTCATCTTCGAGGGCATCCGCGACGCCTTCGACCCCAGAAAGACCTTCCGATGAGCGATCAGCCCGTCCGCCCCGCCCCCGGCGCCCCCGCGGCCGTGGCCGAGAGCCATGGCGGCTCGATGCCCGGCGCATCACAGGCGCGTCCCGTGCCCGCACCGTCCAGCGATGCCGTGCTGGCGGTCAGCGACCTGCGCATCGGGTTCCGGTCCGAAGGCGTCCTGACCGCGGCCGTCAAGGGCGTCAGCTTTCACATCGACCGTGGTGAGACCGTGGCCCTGGTGGGCGAATCCGGGTCGGGCAAGTCGATCACGGCGCTGTCCGCCGTGCAGCTGCTGGGCGCCTCGGCCGAGGTCCAGGGGTCGGTGAAATACGCGGGCCGCGAGATGGTCGGCGCATCGGACCGCACCCTGCGCGACATCCGCGGCAACGACATCAGCTTCATCTTCCAGGAGCCGATGACCTCGCTGAACCCGCTGCACACGCTGGAAAAGCAGCTGTCGGAAAGCCTGGCGCTGCACCAGGGGCTGTCGGGCGCCAAGGCGCGGGCGCGGATCATCGAACTGCTGACCCGCGTCGGCATCCGCGACCCGGAAACGCGCTTGGCCGATTATCCGCACCAGCTGTCGGGCGGTCAGCGTCAGCGCGTGATGATCGCTATGGCCCTGGCCAACGGTCCCGACCTGCTGATCGCGGATGAACCCACCACGGCGCTGGACGTGACCATCCAGGCCCAGATCCTGGCCCTGCTGGCCGAGCTGAAGGCCGACGAGGGCCTGTCGATGCTGTTCATCAGCCACGATCTGGGCATCGTGCGCCGCATCGCCGACCGCGTCTGCGTGATGAAGGACGGAGAGATCGTCGAACAGGGCGCGGTCGAGGACATCTTTGCCCGGCCCCAGCACCCCTATACCCGCAAGCTGCTGGCCGCCGAGCCGACCGGGCAGGCCGATCCCATAGCCCCCGATGCGCCGGTCCTGGTCGAGACGCGCGACCTGAAGGTCTGGTTTCCCATCAAGCGCGGCCTGCTGCGCCGCGTGACGGGGCACGTCAAGGCGGTGAACGGCGCGACCCTGTCGCTGCGCGCGGGAGAGACGTTGGGCATCGTCGGCGAATCGGGATCGGGCAAGACCACGCTGGCCCTGAGCATCATGCGCCTGATCGAAAGCGACGGCCCGATCCTGTATCTGGGGCAGGATATCCAGGCCTGGACCAGCGGCCAGCTGCGCCGCCTGCGCCGCGACATGCAGATCGTGTTCCAGGACCCTTATGGCAGCCTGTCGCCCCGCATGACGATCGAACAGATCATCACCGAGGGCTTGGGCGTGCACGGGGTCGAACCCGGCCGCGACCGCCGCCAGCTGGTCACCGAGATCATGACCGAGGTCGGGCTGAACCCCCAGATGATGCACCGCTATCCGCACGAATTCAGCGGCGGTCAGCGTCAGCGCATCGCCATCGCCCGCGCGATGATCCTGCGCCCCAAGGTCGTCGTCCTGGACGAGCCGACCAGCGCGCTGGACATGACCGTGCAGGTGCAGATCGTGGATCTGCTGCGCGACCTTCAGCGGAAATACGGTCTGGCCTACCTGTTCATCAGCCACGACCTGCGCGTGGTGCGCGCGATGGCGCATCACATCATGGTCATGCGCGCCGGAGAGGTCGTCGAACATGGCAGCGTCGTGCAGATCTTTGACGCGCCCCGGCAGGATTACACCCGCGCCCTGCTGCGCGCGGCCTTTCCGATCCACGAATGAAGATCCTGTTCGTCCACCAGAACTTTCCGGGCCAGTTTCCGCATCTGGCCCCGGCCCTGGCCGCGCGCGGGCACCAGGTCCTGGCCCTGACGGATGAGAACAACCAGCGGCCCAGCCCGATCCGGACCCTGCGCTACAAGGCGCCGGCGGCGGTGCAGACCGACAGCGCCTTGGGTCGGACCTATGCGGACCATGCGGAACGCGGCCTGCTGGCGGCGCGGGGCGCGCGTGCGCTGCGCGACCGGCACGGGTTTCACCCCGACATCGTCATCGGCCATCCGGGCTGGGGAGAGACGCTGTTCCTAAAGGAGATCTGGCCCCACGCGCGCCTGCTGGTCTATGCCGAGCTGATGTACCGCACCCGCGGGCACGACGTGGGCTTCGACCCCGAGATCAGCCCCGACCGGGACGAGGTGCGCTTCATGACGGTCGCGCGGTCGGCGCATCTGGTCCAGGCGATGGTGCAGGCCGATGCGGCCATCGCGCCCACCCGTTATCAGGCCGACAGCTTTCCGCCCGAGCTGCGTGGCAAGATCACCGTCATCCATGACGGCATCGACACCGCCCGCGTGGCCCCCGATCCCGCGGCCCGCCTGACCCTTCCGGGCGGCACGATCCTGCGCGCGGGGGACGAGGTGCTGTCCTTCGTGTCCCGTTCTCTGGAGCCTTACCGCGGGTTTCACGTGCTGATGCGGGCATTGCCCGACGTGCTGGCGGCGCGCCCCGACGCGCAAGTGGTCCTGGTCGGCGCCGAGGGCACCAGCTATGGCGCCAAGCCGCGCGATGCGAACAGCTGGAAGGACAAGCTGCTGGCAGAGGTAGGCGCCCGCCTGGACCTGTCGCGGGTGCATTTCCTGGGCCGCGTGCCCTATGGCGACTATCTGTCGCTGATGCAGGTGGCGCGGGTGCATTGCTATCTGACCTATCCGTTCGTGCTGTCCTGGTCGCTGACCGAGGCGATGGCGGCGGGGGGGTATGTCGTGGCGTCCGATACCGAACCGGTGCGCGAGCTGATCACCGACGGGGTGAACGGGCGGTTGGTGCCGTTCTTTGACGAGGCCGCCCTGTCGGCGGCCCTGATCCGCGGCTTGGCGGGCGACCCGCAGGCGGCGGCGATCCGCAAGGCGGCGCGGGCCACGATCCTGGGGGGCTATGATCTGGCGTCGCAATCGCTGCCGCGCCAGATTGCCTGGGTGGAAAGCCAGGGCGCGATGCGATAGACCCTTGGCCACGCTTGCCAAAAGGGCCGCATCATGACGCAGATCAGGCTGACCAACACCCGCACCCGCCGCAAGGAGGAGTTCGTCCCCATCGACCCGGCCAACGTGCGTCTGTATCTGTGTGGACCCACGGTCTATGACCGCGCCCATCTGGGCAATGCCCGGCCGGTCCTGGTGTTTGACCTGCTGGTGCGGCTGCTGCGGCATGAATACGGCGACCGTGCGGTCACGTATGTGCGCAACTTCACCGATGTCGACGACAAGATCAACGCCGAGGCGCAGCGCCGCCGTGCGGCCGGGTCCGACCTGTCCCTGGAGGCGCTGATCGCCGAGCGGACCGAGGAGACGATCGGCTGGTATCACGCCGACATGGACGCGCTTGGCGCGGCTCGTCCGGACCACGAGCCGAGCGCGACCCGATGGATTTCGTGCTGTGGAAGCCGTCCTCGGACGACCTGCCGGGCTGGGACAGCCCCTGGGGCCGGGGGCGTCCGGGTTGGCACATCGAATGCTCGGCCATGTCGGCGGCGCTGCTGGGGCCGCATTTCGACGTCCACGGCGGCGGCATCGACCTGCAGTTCCCGCACCACGAGAACGAGATCGCACAGAGTTGCTGCGCCCATCCCGGCGCGGGTTTCGCCAATGTCTGGCTGCACAACGAGATGCTGCAGGTCGAGGGCAAGAAGATGTCCAAGTCCCTGGGCAACTTCTTCACCGTGCGCGACCTGCTGGACCGGGGCGTGCCCGGCGAGGTGATCCGCTTCGTGATGCTGTCCACGCATTACCGCAAGCCGATGGATTGGACCGAGGCCAAGGCGCAGGAGGCCGAAGCCGTGCTTCTGCGGTGGCATGGGCTTGTTGCGGGCGCCGAACCCGCAACAAGCCCGGCACCCGCGCTGATCGAGGCGCTTGCCGATGACCTGAACGCTGCGGGTGCCATCGCCGCGTTGCACGACCTGGCGGGTCGGGGGGACGCGGAGACTCTGTTGGCATCGGCCCGGATGCTGGGCCTGCTGCTGCCGGGTATGGGCGAGTGGGCCCAGGCCGATGCCGGTGCGGCGGGCCAGATCGAGGCGTTGCTGGCGGCGCGACTGGCGGCGCGCCAAGCCCGTGATTTCGCCCGTGCGGATGCGATCCGCGACGGGTTCGCGGCAGCGGGCGTCGAGGTCAAGGACACGGCCAAGGGGCCCGAATGGTCGCTGGCCGCGGGGTTCGATCCGGCACGACTGTCCGATCTGGCGCGGACCCACGGCACATGACCCTGGAGGCCTGCACCGAGGCGCTGCGCCAGCATGACCCCGACCGGTTCGGCGCGGTGCTGGTGGCCGAGGCGGCGGACCGTCCGGCGCTGGTCACGCTCTATGCGCTGAACCTGGAGATCGCCCGCGCGCCGTTCCAGTCGGCCGAGCCGATGCTGGCCGAGATGCGGCTGCAATGGTGGATCGACCGCCTGGACGAGATGGGGCAGGGCACCGCGCCCCCGCTGCACGACGTGCTGACGCCCCTGTGGGAGGCCTGGGGGACCGATGCCGGCGCCCTGTCGCCCCTGGCCGAGGCCCGGCGCAGGGATTGCGAACGCCAGCCCTTTGACGGGCCGCAGGCGGTGCTGGCCTATGTCGACGCGACGGCGGGCGCGCTGATGTGGACCGCCGCGCGCTGCTGCGGCGCGCGCGAAGGCACGCGAGAGATCGTGGCCCATCAGGCCCGCGGTGCCGGTCTGGCTGCGTGGCTGCGCGCGCTGCCGCAATTGCAGGCAGTCCGGCTGGGGCTGGAACCGGCCCGCCCTGAGGACGCGCGGGCCTTGGCGGAACAGGCGCGCGATGGGCTGCGCATGGCGGCGCGGATGCACCGCAAGCTGCCGCGCCGGGCGGCGGCTGCGCTGTATCCCGGCCCCCGCGTGCCGCGCCTGCTGTCCGAGATCATGGCCGGGCGCACCGATCCGTTCGAGGCCACCACCGCGATCACGCCGTTTCAGCGGCGCGCATCGCTGGCGCGGCTGGCGCTGACCGGGCATTGGTGGCGCTAGGCGGGCTAGAAACCTCTTTTCCTCGCGCGCGGCCTGTGACAGCAATTGCGAAAGGCCCGGCGGGGCGGACGGAAGGGGATCGCCATGGCAAAGGCCAAGTTCGACGACCAGGCACGGGCCGGGCTGTCGCTGATCGCGCCGCCGTTCCTGTATGCGCTGGTGATCCTGGCGGCGCCGCTGCTGACCATCCTGGCCTACAGCTTCCTGACCGACGGCTATCTTGAGATCATCCGCGACTTCACGCTGGACAATTACACCCAGGTGCTGACCGACCCGATCGTGCGGACGGTGATGCTGCGGTCGCTGGTCGTGGCGGCCATCGTCACGCTGGCGACCGTGGTGATGGCCTTCCCGGTCGCCTATTACGTCAGCTTCTGCGTGCGGCCCGAAAAGAAGGCCATGTGGCTGTTCCTGATCACGATTCCCTTCTGGACCAGCTATCTGATCCGGGTGTTCCTGTGGAAAGTGATCCTGGGATATAATGGCGTCATCAACTCGTCCCTGACGGGCCTTGGCATCATCGACGAGCCGCTGACCTTCATCCTCTACAACACCAACGCGATCGTGCTGACGCTGGCCCATGCCTATGCGCCCTTCGCGATCCTGCCGATCTTCGTCGCGCTGGAGAAGATCGACCGATCCCTGCTGGAGGCCGGGCGCGACCTGGGCGAAAGCCGGCTGATGACCTTCTGGCGGGTGACGCTGCCGCTGGCGATGCCGGGCGTCATCGCGGCAGTGCTGATCGTGTTCATCCCGACCATCGGCGACTATGTCACGCCAGAGGTGATCGGCGGCGGCAAGATCCCGATGATCGCCAACCTGATCCAGGTCCAGATGCTGGCGCTGGACAACCGGCCCCTGGGATCGGCGCTGGCGGTGACGGCCATGGCCATCGTGGCGGTGGTCAGCCTGGTCTTCCTGTTCCTCAACCGCCGCTTCCTCAAGGTGCGCCAATGAACCGCCAGGGACGCGGCCTGCAGGCCTATGCAATCTTCTATCTGCTGTTCCTGTATGCGCCGATCATCCTGCTGCCGATGTTCGCGTTCAACTCGGGCACGATCATCGCCTTTCCGCTGCAGGGGGTGACGACAGACTGGTTCCGGCAGATGTGGGCCGACGCGACGCTGCGCCGGGCGCTGACCAATTCGCTGACCGTGGCGGTGGCCTCGTCCATCCTGGCCACCTGCTTTGGCATCTTCGCGGCGCGCGCCTCGACCCGCTTCGTGTTTCCGGGCAAGGGCGGGATGATGGGGTTCATCATGCTGCCCATGGTGCTGCCGGAAATCATCGTGGCCATGTCGCTGCTGGTCGTGCTGCTGGGCATGGGGGTGCAGCTGTCGCTGATGACGGTCATCGCGGGGCACACGCTGATCTGCATGCCCTATGCCATCGCGGTGCTGACCACCGCCTTCTCGTCGCTGGACCGCAGCCTGGAGGAGGCGGCCTATGACCTGGGCGAAAGCAAGTGGGGCGCATTCCGTCTTGTCACGCTGCCCCTGGTCATGCCGGGCATCATCAGCGCACTGCTGATCAGCTTCACCATCAGTTTGGACGAGTTCATCCTGGCCTTCTTCCTGGCGGGGAACGAACCGACGCTGCCCACCTACATCTTCAGCCAGCTGCGTTTTCCGCGCGCGATCCCCGTCATCATGGCGTTGGGCACGGTGCTGGTGATCCTGTCGATCGTCCTTCTGGCGATCGGCGAATATTTCCGCCGCCGGGGCAATGCCCGCATCGGCGGCAAGCCCACCGGAGGGTTGATGTGACCGAAGCCAAGCCGATGATCGAATGTCAGGGCGTCCACAAGTATTACGGCGACTATCACGCGCTGCGCGGGATCGACCTGACCATCCGGGCCGGAGAGTTCTTCTCCCTGCTGGGCCCGTCAGGCTGCGGCAAGACCACGCTTCTGCGCACCATCGCGGGCTTCGAGGACATCAGCGACGGCGCCATCCTGATCGGCGGCAAGCGCATGGAGGAGGTGCCCGCGAACAAGCGGCCCACCAACATGGTGTTCCAGTCCTATGCCATCTTCCCGCATCTGACCGTCGCCGAGAACGTGGCCTTCGGCCTGCGCCGCGATCCGCGCAGCAAGGCCGAAAAGGCCGCCGCGGTCGAGGAGGCGCTGACCATGGTCGGGCTCAAGGGATACGGCGCGCGATCCGCGCATGCCCTGTCGGGCGGCCAGCGGCAGCGGGTGGCACTGGCCCGCGCGCTGATCCTCAAGCCCAAGGTGCTGCTTCTGGACGAGCCGCTGTCGGCCCTGGACCGCAAGATGCGCGAGCAGATGCAGGTCGAGCTGATCAAGCTGCAGCGTCAGGTCGGCATCACCTTCGTCCTGGTCACCCATGACCAGGAGGAGGCGCTGGTCATGTCCGACCGCATCGCTGTCATGTTCGAGGGCGAGATCGCGCAGCTGGACGGCCCCGAGGCGCTGTATGCCCGCCCGGCCACGCGCCGGGTCGCGGATTTCATCGGGGTGATGAACTTTCTGCCTGCCACGATCCTGTCCGAGGCGGGCGGCGCGGTCACCGTCGATGTCGCGGGCCTGGGTACGGTCGAGCTGCCCGAACGCCAGGTCAGTCGCGCCAATCCCGACGATGCGGGTGCAGTGATCGGTTTCCGCCCCGAGACGATGACCCTGGTCGGTCCGGGCGCGACCCACACGCAGCCGCGCGAGACCAACGCCACCATCGACGAGGTCGTCTATTACGGCGACATGACCTATTACGACCTGCGCCTGGACGGCGTGGCGCGGGGCGACGGCAAGTCGCGCACGGTCCGCATCTCGATGCGCAACGTCTTTGGCCGCGACGTGCAGGAGGTCGGGACGCGGACCCGGTTGGCCTGGTCGCCCGGATCGCTGGTGCTGTTCCGCTGAGGCGCGCAGCGCCTTAGCGCGGCGTCAGCCTGACCCAGATCCCGTCGCGCGCCCGGATCGTCAGCCGGGCGATGGGCATCGGCTGGCGGTCGGTCACCTCCAGCCGCCACCGCGCGGTGATCGCGGCCAGCATCACCACCCCCTCGATCATCGCCAGCCCCGCGCCGGGGCAGGCACGCGGCCCGGCCGAGAACGGCAGGAAGGCCGCGCGGGCGCTGGCCTTGCCCTCCGGCGTGTCCCACCGGGAGGGGTCGAAATCGTCGGGCCGGTCCCACAGCCGATTGTGCCGGTGCAGATGCCACGGAGAGATGACCAGCTGCGCCCCGCGCGGCACGGGACGGTCTCGGAACGTCTCGGGGGCGGTGGCCTCGCGCACGAACATCGCGACGGCCGGATACAGGCGCAGCGCCTCGCGGAACACGGCGCGGGTGACGCGCAACCCGCCGACGCTGGCGAAGTCGTCCAGGGTCGTGGCCTCTGCGGCCACGCGGTCCTGCCAGTCAGGATGAGCCGCCAGCAACCACAGCGCCCAGGCCAGGACCGAGGCGCTGGTCTCGTGCCCGGCCAGGAACATGACCGCGACCTGGTCGATCATCTCGGCTTCGGAAAACGGCGTGCCGGTGTCGGGGTCTGGGGTTGTCATGATCCGCGTGGCCAGATCGTCGGGCGCCGTGCCCGCTGCGATGGCCCCGCGACGCTCGCGCACCAGATCGCCGATCAGCCCGCGAATGCGCGTGGCCGTGACGCGGGTGCGGCGCGAATGGGGCCTCGGCATCCAGGCGGGCAGGGGCAGCAGGGCCGCCAGGTTCACCAACGGTTGAGCGGCCTGATGGTCGCGGAACGCCTCGAACACGTCGAACGCAATGCGGTGTTCGACGGGCATCGAGAACAGCGTACGAAAGATCACGTCGGCGGCGGCATGGGCGGCCTGCGGCTCGATGTCCTGCACCCCCGGCGCTAGCCGCTGGCTGGCCGCGCGTGCGGCGGCCAAAACGGCGGGAAAGCTGTCGCGCAGGCGGCCGCCGTCAAAGGCCGGGTCGATGATGCGCCGCTGGCGCGCCCAATCCGCGCCGTTCGCGATGAAGACGCCGTTGCCCAACAGCGGCACCAGACCCTCGCGCATGCGGTTCGATTTCGGGAAATCGCCCGGCCGATCCTGCAGGATCAGCCGGATCAGCGCCGGGTCGTTGCAGAAGAAGCTGTGGATCACCGGACTGCGGAATTCCGCCATCCACGCGCCGTACAGGCGTTCCGGCAGCGCGCCCAGCAAGTCGCGCCTGAACCCGCGGATCAGCCCGCGCAGGGTGCCGCGCCCCTCCGCTCCCCGGGGCCGGGGCGTCACCGCGCGCCCACGGGCCGGGTGATCCGCCCCGGCGACGGCTTGCGCCCGGCGAACCGCTGCGCCAGCGTCCGCGGCCCGGCGGTGATCGCGAAATAGTCGTAATCGCCCGGCCGATCAAAGGCGCACAGATACTGGAAATGCAGCTTGAACCATCGGTTCCTCAACGCGGCCTGCCGGTCCGGCGACAGCGTGTGCGTGAACGCCGCCGAAATCACCAGCGGCCAGCGCTGGTCCGGGCCGGCCTGTCCGCAGACCGCCACCGGATCGCACAGCGCGAAACAGCAGGCATCGCCCGGTGCCGTCACGTCCAGCCAGAACAGCCGGTCGCTGCGCGCCAGCCAGCCCAGGTCGTCGCGCAGCCGCCCGGCATCGGGCAGGAACGCCGCCATCGGCACCACATGCCCAAGCGTCAGCAGCGACAGCGCCGGGCCGGGGTCGGCACGTTCGCGCAGCAGATCGGCCATCAGCGACACCGCCAGATAGGCGCCCGAGGAATGGCCGACGACCAGCACCTCGTCCGGTCCGTCGTCCAGGATCGCCGTCAGGCGGGCGCGGAACTGGGCCAGCCGGTCCTCCAGCGCGGGGGGATAGGCGCCGCGATGGCGCGCGGTGAAGGCGTAATCGTGCATCAGGTAATAGGCGAACAGCCGGTGATCCAGCCGCCGCCCCAGGACCAGCACGCCCCAGGCCACCGTCACCCCGACGGGCAGGCCCGGCCAGCCGCCGACCAGCCACGCCGCCAGCCCCCCAGCCAGCAAAGCCAGCACCAACTGTGCCAGCAGCACCGCGATGGGATAAAGCGCCGCGATGACCGGCCCGCGCCGCAACCGCATCAGCCGCGACAGGGTGCCCGTCGCGATATAGGTCCAGGACGTCCGCGCCAGCTGTGCGAACGTCCCCGCGATGCCCTGCCGCATCGAGGCCTGAACGATGTCGGACCACAGCGCGACCTCGATCACGGTGGTGGTGTCGCGACCCTCGACCCGGCCGTGGACGGCCCAGGCAAAGCCCTGCGCCTGCGCCTTGGTGATACGCAGCCGGTGGCCCGAAATCCGCGCCTGATCCGCGGCCTCGCGCCGATACAGCTCGCGATAGCGGCGCGGCGGGATGGGGTCGAAACCCGGCAGGTACAGGACGTGGCGGCGGAACGGNGCGGTCATGGGGGCCCTTGACTGTCCGGCACCACCTTAGGTGGAAATGCCGCCGCGGCAAGACCCGGTCAGCCGCGCCAGCGTGCCTCGTGCGCCTCGATCGCGGCGATGCGGCGGGCGGCGGGGGGGTGGGACAGGAACCATGCGGGGGCGCCTGCGCCACCGCTGCCGGTCAGGCGGTCCAGCTTGCGGAACAGCGATTTCTGCGGGGCGGTGCCAAGGCCCGCCTTGATCATCAGGGCGCTGGCGAAACGGTCGGCCTCGAACTCGTCCTGGCGCGACAGGCGGGCGGCGACGGCGGTCGCGATCAGGTTGGCGATCCAGGCGCCGATGCCCGGCAGGATGCGCCCCAGAACCCCGGCCAGCGCCATGCGGATCGCGTTCTGGCCTGCGAAATCGATCATCCGGCGGCGCGAATGGCCCAGGCTGACATGGCCCAGTTCGTGCGCGATGACGCTGGCCAGTTCCTCGGGCGTGACCTCTTCGGCGTCCAGCTTGCGCAGAAAGCCGCGGGTCAGGAAGATGCGCCCGTCGGGGGCGGCAAGGCCGTTCACCGGCTCGATCTCATAGACATGGGCGCGGATCGGGGGCAGGTCCATCGCGCGGCCAAGCCGGTCCAGCATGGGCGTCAGGCGCGGATGGGTCAGGGGCGTGGCCTTCTGATTCAGCTCCTGCCGCAGGCGCCATGCGGAAAAGAACCACATCGCGACCAGGTACAGCGCCAGCAGGATGAAGGGCAGGTAACGCATCATGGCCCTTATATGGCGGCGCCGGACCGCCGATGCCAGAGCCTGCGCCCCGCCCAGATTGCCGCAGCCAGCACCGCGGCCGCCGCAAGTGCCTTGAGCGCCGCGGCCTCGTCCCCGCGAAAGCCGCGCCCGGCCAGATGCCCCGCGCCCAGATGCAGCGTGGCCCAGATCGCCTCTCCGGGGACCGAGGCGGCCATGAACCGCGCCAGCGACACCCCCGCGGCCCCGGCGACGTAATTGGTGGCCGGACCAAGCGGCGTGACCAGCCAGCGCGACAGGAACACCGCTCCCGCGCCGCGCCGGGCGATCAGCGCCTGCGCCCGCGCCAGGATCGCCCCCCGCCTGCCGCGCATCAGCCACGGCCGCATCCGGCGCGCCAGCAGGAACGCCGCCGCGTCGCCCGCGCTGGCCCCCAGCACCGCGCCCGCGCCGATCAGCCCCAGGTCCAGGTGCCCGGTCCCTGTCAGCGCCCCCGCCGCCACCAGCACCGCCGAGGTCGGCACCGGGACCATCATGCAGGACAGGAACGCCATCGCCCCCACCAGCCACGGCCCCCAGACCGGCAGCAGGGCCGTCAGCTGGGCGATCATCCCAGCACCCGCATGGCGCGCGTCAGCCCGTCCAGCGTCAGGGGCAGCATCCGGTCGGGAAAGACCTGCTGCACCATGCTGATGGACTGGGTGTATCCCCAATGCGCCTCGGGGACGGGGTTCAGCCAGACATGGTCGGGCCAGGCCCCGGCAAGGCGCTGCAGCCAGACCTGCCCGGATTCGGGATTCCAGTGTTCGTTGGCCCCGCCCGGCACCGCGATCTCGTAGGGCGACATCGACGCGTCGCCCACCACGATGCATTTGTAGTCGCGGCCATAGCGGTGCAGCACGTCCCAGGTGGGCGTCTGCGCGTCCCACCGGCGGCGGTTGTCGGTCCAGACGCCTTCGTACAGGCAGTTGTGGAAATAGAAATGCTGCATGTGCTTGAATTCGGCGCGGGCAGCGCTGAACAGCTCGTCCACGACGCGGATATGGTCATCCATGCTGCCGCCCACGTCCAGGAACAGCAGCACCTTGACCGCGTTGCGCCGTTCGGGCCGCGTCTGCACGTCGATATAGCCGTGGTCAGCGGTGGCGCGGATCGTGCCGGGCAGGTCCAGCTCGTCCGCGGCGCCGTGGCGGGCCCATTGGCGCAACCGCTTCAGCGCGACCTTGATGTTGCGGGTGCCCAGTTCGGCCGTGTCGTCGAAATCGCGGAACTCGCGCTTGTCCCAGACCTTGACGGCGCGGCGGTGGCGGCTGCCGTCCTGGCCGATGCGCACGCCTTCGGGGTTGTAGCCATAGGCACCGAAGGGCGAGGTGCCCGCGGTGCCGACCCACTTGTTGCCGCCCTGATGGCGCCCCTGCTGTTCGGCCAGCCGCTTGCGCAGCGTATCCATCAGCGCCTGCAGGCTGCCCAGGCCCTGGACCTGCGCCTTTTCGTCGTCCGACAGCAGCTTTTCGGCCAGCTTCTCCAGCCACCCCTCGGGCAGGGCGCGGGGGTCCAGCAGGTCGCCGACATCGACCTGCTCAAGCCCCGAGAACGTGTCCGAGAACGCGCGGTCGAAGCGGTCGATATGGCGTTCGTCCTTGACCAGCACCAGCCGGGCCAGGCCGTGGAACCCCTCGACCGTCATGCCGTCCAGGCCAGCGCCCATGCCCTCCATCAGATCCAGCCATTCCCGCAGCGAGACGGGAACCCCGTGCCTGCGCAGATTGTCCAGAAAGGGCAGGAACATCAGCTCATCCGATGAACGATGATAGTGGCGACGACGCCGATCATGGCCAGGCCAAGCGCGAATGCCACGGCATACTGGATGCGGTCGGCGCGCGTGCCGCCCAGCTGGCCGGCGCGGCGCCAGCCCAGGATGGCACCGATGATGACGGCTGCAATGACGATCATGACGGTCCTTCCCGTGGCACCCAAGGCCCCCAGCAGATACCGTGCCCGGCCCCCGCCCGCAACCGCGACCGCTTGTCCCCGCGCGGCCGTGCCACTAGCGTCGCCACCGGGACGGAGGATCGGCATGCAGGATTTCGGGGATTACGACTATATCATCGTGGGCGCGGGCTCGGGCGGGTGCGTGCTGGCGAACCGGCTGTCGGCCGATCCCGCGAACCGGGTCCTGCTGCTGGAGGCGGGGGGGCATGACAACCGCTTCTGGGTGCATGTGCCGGTGGGCTATCTCTATGCGATGGGCAACCCGACGCTGGACTGGTGCTATCAGACAGAACCGGAACCCGGTCTGAACGGGCGCCGCCTGAACTATCCGCGCGGGCGCGTCCTGGGCGGGTGTTCGTCGATCAACGGCATGATCTACATGCGCGGGCAGGCGGCCGATTACGACCGCTGGCGGCAGATGGGCAACGCGGGCTGGTCCTGGTCCGACGTGCTGCCGCATTTCCGCGCGACAGAGCGTCATTACGAACCGGCCTGCGACATCCACGGCGACCAGGGCGAATTGCGGGTCGAACAGCAGCGGCTGCGCTGGCCGATCCTAGACGCGGTGGCCCAGGCCGCGCAGGAGCTGGGCCTGCCCGCCAACCCGGACTTCAACCGGGGCGACAACCTGGGTGTCGGCTATTTTCCGGTCACGCAGCGCAAGGGCATCCGCTGGAACGCAAGGAAGGCCTTCCTGAACCCCGCCCGCGGCCGCCCTAACCTGCGGATCGAGACGGATGCCCAGGTCCTGCGCTTGCAGATGGACGGACGCCGCGTCACGGGCGTCCTGTTCGACCAGCACGGCCAGCGCCGGCTGGCGCGCGCGCGGGGCGAGGTGATCCTGGCCGCGGGCGCAGTCAATTCGCCCGCGTTGCTGGAACTGTCGGGCATCGGTCAGCCGGACCGCCTGGCGGCCTTGGGCATCGCGCCCGTCCATGCCCTGCCGGGGGTGGGCGAGAACCTGCAGGATCACCTGCAGCTGCGCACCGTGTTCCGCATCCGCGGCGCGCGGACGCTGAACGACCGGGCGCGGACGATCTGGGGCAAGGCCGGCATCGCGCTGGAATACGCGCTGCGCCGGACGGGGCCGATGGCGATGGCGCCCAGCCAGCTGGGGATATTCGCGAAATCGTCCGATGCGTTCGACACGCCCAACATCGAATATCATGTGCAGCCGTTGTCCCTGGGCAAGTTCGGCGACCCGCTGGACGATTTTTCGGGGCTGACGGTGTCGGTCTGCAATCTGCGGCCCGAAAGCACGGGGTCCGTGCACATCACCGTGCCCGATCCCCGGACGGCGCCCGCCATCGCGCCGCGCTATCTGACGACCGAGGGCGACCGACAGGTGGCCATCGACAGCCTGCGCCATGCGCGCCGCCTGATGGCGACCGCCCGCATGGCCGAATTCGCACCCGAGGAACACAAGCCGGGCGCGCATCTGCAAAGCGATGCCGATCTGGCGCAGGCGGCGGGAGAGGTCGGCACGACCATCTTCCACCCGGTCGGCACGACGCGGATGGGGTCGGACCCCATGGCCGTGGTCGATGCGCAGCTGCGCGTGCACGGGCTGTCGGGCCTGCGCATCGCCGATGCCGGGGTGATGCCCGCGATCGTGTCGGGCAACACCCATGCACCGGTCACAATGATCGCGGACAAGGCGGCGGGGATGATCCTGGCGCGTTAGGTCAGCATTTCGCGGAACGCGTGCCAGCTGGCCTTGGGGGTCCGCACCATCGTGTCATAGTCCACATGGACCAGGCCGAAGCGCGGGCCGTATCCCCAGCCCCATTCGTAATTGTCCAGCAGCGACCAGTAGAAGAACCCGCGCACGTCCACGCCCTGATCCATCGCCGCCTTGGTCGCGCGCAGGTGATCGCCGATGAACCGGATGCGGGCCTGATCGTCGGTCGGCACCTCGGAGGCCATGCCGTTCTCGGTGACATACAGCGGCAGGTTGCCGGTGTGGTCGCGTGCCAGGCGGGTCAGGAATTCGGTCAGGCCCTCGGGGCGGATCTCCCAGTCCATCTGGGTCTTGGGCAGGGGGCCCGGCACCTCGGAGGCGTGGGGCCACAGCCCGTCGTTCCGGGTGTACAGTCGCCGGGTGTAGTAGTTGACCCCCAGCCAGTCCAGCGGCTGCGCGATCAGGTCCATGTCATCCTGCCAGCGGTCGGGCAGATGCGGACCGATCCCGGCCAGCGCGGCGTCCGGGTATCCCTGGCCCATCAGCGCGCGGATGAACCACTGGTTATAGATCGCGTCCTGCGTCTCTGCCGCCTGTTCCGCCTCGGCGGTGGTGTCGGCGGGGTGGCTGGTCTCGAAGTTCAGCACGATGCCCAGGTTCGTGGCGCCATCCGCCCGCAGCGCCTGCATCGCGGTGCCATGGGCCAGCAGGACATAGTGCATGGCCCGGCTGGCGGCACGGATGTCACGCAGGCCGGGGGCGTGGTGGCCGAGGAAATGCGACAGCCAGGCGATGCACCACGGCTCGTTCAGGGTGGCGGCCGATGCCACGCGGTCGCCGATGCGGGCGTTGATCGTGGTGCACAGGTCCGCGAAACGCTGCGCGATGTCGCGGTTCTGCCAGCCGCCCTGCGACGACAGCGCTGCGGGCAGATCCCAGTGGTGATAGGTCAGGAAGGGCTTCAGGCCGCGTTCCAGCATGCCGTCGACCAGCTTGTCGTAGAAATCCAGACCATCGGGGTTCACCGTCACCCCGTCCGGCATCACCCGCGCCCAGGAGGTCGAAAAGCGGTAGCCGTCAAAGCCTGCGTCGCGGATCAGGTCCAGGTCCTGCGGCCACAGCCGCAGGTGATCGCAGGCGCGGCTGCCGTCGCTGTCATCCATGATGTTGCCGGGCGTGGCGGCGAAGGTGTCCCAATGCGACGGGCCCGCGCCGGCCGTGCCCTCGATCTGATAGGCCGAGGTGGCGGCGCCGAAGGTGAAACCTGCGGGAAAGTCGGTGCGGGGCGGCAGCATGGGGGATCCTCCTGATGGCGCAACCATGCTGGCATGTCCGCGCGGGGCGGGAAAGGGGTCAGGCGCCGCCGTTCACGCGCGGGGCGCCATCTGCCGCCAGGCGAAGGCCAGAACGAAGACCGCGGTCAGGATCACGATGATCGTGGGGGCGGGCGCGCTGTCCAGCCAGAAGCTGGCCCAGATGCCCGCCAGCGCGCTGGCCACCGCGATGGCGGTCGCCAGCGCCATCATCACCGTCAGGCGGCGGGTCAGCAGGAAGGCGATGGCGCCGGGCGCGATCAGCAGGCCCACGGCCAGGATGATCCCCACCGCCGACAGCATCGCCACGACCGAGGCCGCGATCATCGCCAGCATCCCGTAGTGCAGCCAGCCCACCCGCAGCCCCGACACCCGCGCCTGCACCGGATCGAAGGCCAAGAGCGCAAAGTCCCGCCATTTGAGCAGCAGCGCCAGCGTCACCACGGCGGCGATGGGCAGGGCCTGGGCGAAATCGCCCGGCCCGATGCCGAGAATGTTACCGAACAGGATATGGTCCAGATGCACCCCGGGCGGAAAGACCGTGAACAGGATCAGGCCGACGGCGAACATGCCCGCCATGACCACGCCAAGCGCGGTGTCGGACTTGATGCGGCTGTTGGCGTCCAGCCAGCCCGAGGACAGCGCGCAGACCATGCCCGCCGCGAAGGCTCCGACCAGCAGCGGCAGGCCCAGGGCATAGGCCAGCACGATGCCCGGCAGGACCGCGTGGCTGATCCCGTCGCCCATCAGCGCCCAGCCCTTGAGGACCAGAAAGCAGGACAGCAGCGCCGCCGGGATGGCCACGATCACCGCGATCAGCGCCGCGTCCGCCATGACGGGAAAGGTGAAGGGCAGGATCAGCGCATTCATGGCTGCGTCCGCACGGCATCGCGGGCGCGGCGGCGCGTGGCGCGCAGCCCGTGGGTGGGGGCGAAGGTGAAGGCTGCCAGGAAGATCAGCGTCTGCAGCGTCACGATGATGCCGCCCGTGGCCCCGTCCAGGAAGAAGCTGGCATAGGCGCCGATGGCCGAGGTCGTCGTGCCGATCACGACCGAGATCACGATCAGCCGCGGAAAGCGGTCGGTCAGCAGATAGGCCGTGGCCCCCGGCGTCACCACCAGGGCGATGACCAGGAAGGCGCCGACGGTCTGCATCGCCGCCACCGTCGAGGCGGCCAGCAGGGTGAAGAACAGCGCCTTCATGCGGTTCGGGTGCAGGCCGATGGTGCGGGCATGCGTTTCGTCGAAGAAGACCACCATCAGGTCGCGCCATTTCATCAGCAGGATCGCCAGCGAGACGCCCGAGATCAGCACCAGCTGGATCACGTCGCCCGGCGCGATGGCCAGGATGTTGCCCATGGTGATCGCCTGCAGGTCCACCGCGACCGGGTTCAGTGACACCATGAACAGCCCGATGCCGAAGAAGCCTGTGAAGATCAGGCCGATGATCGCGTCCTGTTTGAGCCCCGTGCGGGTGTTCAGGAACAGCATGGTCAGCGCCGCAAGTCCACCCGACAGGAACGCCCCAAGCGCGAAGGGCAGGCCCAGCATGTAGGCCCCCGCCACGCCCGGCACGATGGAATGGGACAGCGCGTCGCCGATCAGGCTCCACCCCTTGAGCATCAGGTAGGCCGACAGGAACGCACAGACGCCCCCGACCAGGGCGGAGACCCAGATCGCGGTCGCCATGTAGCCATAGGTAAAGGGCGTTAGGGCCAGATCGATCATCGGGCGTCGCGCGCGGGGGTTTTGCACCCCCGCACCCCCGCAGGGTATTGGGGCAAAGGAGAAATGCTCATGCGCCGCCCCCCGTCCGGTGACGGTCGTCGTAGAAGATCAGCGGGCGTTCGTCGTCGGTGAAGACGTCCACGTTGCGCGCGTCCGCGTCGGCATGCAGGTCGGTGCCGCCCAGCATGAAATGGCGCAGCGTGCCACCAAAGGCCTGGCGCAGGTTGGTGGGTGTGAAGGTCGTCTCGGTCGGGCCGAAGGCCAGCACCGTGCCTTTGACCAGCACAACGCGGTCGCAATATTCAGGGACCGAGCCCAGATCATGGGTCGAGACCAGCATCACCCGGCCTTCGTCGCGCATCTGGCGCAGAAGCGTGATGATCGTCTGTTCGGTCTGCACGTCGACGCCGGTGAAGGGTTCGTCCAGCAGGATCACCCGCGCCTCCTGCGCCAGCGCGCGGGCCAGGAAGACGCGCTTCTTCTGGCCGCCCGACAGTTCGCCGATCTGGCGGGTGGCGTAATCGGTCAGTCCGACGCGGGCCAGTGCGTCGGTCACCGCCTGTCGGTCTGCAGGGCGGGCGCGGCGCAGGAAGCCCATATGGCCGTAGCGGCCCATCATCACCACGTCGCGCACCAGCACGGGGAAGGTCCAGTCGACCTCCTCCGCCTGTGGGACATAGGCGACCAGGTTGCGCGACAGGGCCTGGCGCACGGTCAGGCCCAGGATGCGCACCTGACCCGTGGCATGGGGCAGCAGGTCCATCAGCGCCTTGAACAGCGTCGATTTTCCCGCGCCGTTCACGCCGACCAGCGCGGTGACCGAGCCCTGTGGCACGGTGAAGCTGGCTTGCGCCAGGGCGCGGTGGCCGTTGCGATAGGCAACCGTCAGGTCGCCGACCTCGATGCCCAGGGGGTCGCGCTGGGTTTGAGGGTCAGCCATCGGCCAGCGCGTCCACGATGGTCTGCGACGTGACCCGCAGCAAGTCCAGATAGGTGGGCACGGGCCCGTCCGTGTCCGACAGGCTGTCCACATAGAGGACGCCGCCATAGTCCGCCCCGGTTTCCGCTGCGATGCTGCGCGCCGGACGATCCGAGATGGTGCTTTCCGAGAAGATCACCGGCGCGCCGGTGTCACGCATGGCGTCGATCAGGCCACGGACCTGCTGGGGCGTGCCTTGGCCCTCGGCGTTGATGGGCCAGAGATACATCTCGGTCAGGCCGAAATCGCGGGCCAGATAGCTAAAGGCGCCTTCGGAGGTGACCAGATAGCGACGATCCTGGGGCAGGGCGCGGGCGGCGTCGCGCAGCGGGCCCACGACATCGGCGATCTGCTGCTTGTAGTCGTCCGCATTCGCGGCGTAGGCGGCGGCATTGTCGGGGTCGGCCTGGGCCATCGCGGCGGCGATGTTGTCGACATAGATCCGCGCCGAATCCAGCGCCATCCACGCATGGGGGTTCGGCTTGCCTTCGTAATCGCCGCTGCGGATCGGCAGGGGGTCGATGCCCTGCGTCACCGTGACGATGGGCACGTCGCCCGCACGGTCCAGGTATTGCTGGGCCCATCCGTCCAGGTTCAGGCCGTTGACCAGGATCAGATCGGCATCGGCGATGCCGATGATGTCGCGCGGGCTGGGTTGATAGTCGTGGATCTCCGCCCCCGGCGGGGTGATCGAACGGACCTCGGCCAGGTGGCCGCCCACGTTGCGGGCCATGTCGGCGATGATGGTGAAGCTGGTGGCGACCTGCAGCTGGTCGGCGGTCGCATGGGTCGGGATCAGGAACAGGAACGGCGTCAGGAATCGATACATCGCATCCTCCAATGCCCCCGTTATCTGCGAACGGTTCGCAACTGTCAACAGTTGAGAACCAGTTGCAACTGGACCCCGACTGCGGCAGAATGCGCGGATGACCAGACGACGTGCGGACAGGTTGGAGCAGGCGTTGCGGGATGCGGGGGTCCGCGTCACGCGCCAGCGCGCGGCGCTGCTGCAGGTGATCGCCGCGGCCGACGACCACCCCGACGCGGCCGAGCTGCATGCCCGCGCGGTCACCGTCGGGGCGGGGGTGTCGCTGGCCACGGTCTATCGCACGCTGACGACGCTGCAGGCGCAGGGCGTGATCGAGAAGCTGGAGTTCCAGGGCGAACCCGCCCGCTGGGAGGCCGCCGACCAGCGCCACCACGACCACATGATCGACGTGGACAGCGGCGAGGTCATGGAGTTCACCAACGAACGGATCGAGCGCCTTCAGGCCGAGATCGCCGCCGAGATGGGATATGACATCGTCCATCACCGGCTGGAGCTGTATGTGCGGCGGCGCTGATGCAGGTGTTCGACAAGATCATCAGCGACCGGGGGTCGCGCTATGCGGTGTCGGGCGGGCATGCCGCCGATCGGGCGGCGGTGGCCGCGATGCTGGCCGAACTGACGCGGGTCAAGCGGTTCCGACAGGCCACCCATCACAGCTGGGCCGCCATCCTGGGCGGAGAGGGCGTCAAGGACGATGATGGGGAAAGCGGCGCAGGGCAGCTGATCCTGCAGATGCTGGAACGCGCCGGCCTGCAGGATCATGTGATCATCGTCACGCGCTGGTACGGCGGCAAGCATCTGGGCGGGGACCGGTTCCGGCATGTCGCCGATGCGGTGCGCCATTACCTGCGCGAGACGGGGGCGGGCTGACCCGGCAACGGGTCACCCCCTCGGCTAGGGCCGGAACATCACCTTGCCGGTGCGGCCTGGCGTCAGGGCGGCGGTGACGGCTTGGGTCGGTTCGTCCAGTCCGAAGGTGCCGCCCGCGGTCAGGTCCAGCTTGCCGTCCATGACCAGCCCGATCAGTTCGCCGAACATGCGCTGGCGATCCTCTGCCGGAGTGGCGGGCATCACCTTGGCACCCCAGAAGCCCTTGACGGACAGATGCTTGAAGATGATCGGCCCGGCAGGCAGCTGCAGGTCCTCTCCGGTGGTCGAAACGAAGGTGACCAGCAGCCCCTCGGTGCCCAGCAGGTCGACCAGCCCGGCCGCGACCGCGCCGCCCACGGAATCGACCGCCGCGCGGGCGCCGTCCTTGCCGATGATCGCGCGGGCCTTGGCCACCCAGTCCGGGTCGCTGGTCGAGATGACGTCGGTCATGCCCATCGCGGTCAGTTCCTCGACCGCTTCGGGGCGGCGGACCAGGTTCAGCAGGCGCACGCCGCGCGACTGCGCCAGCACGGCCATGATCTTGCCCACCGCGCCGTTGGCGGCGGTCTGGATTACCCAGTCACCGCGCGATACGTGCAGGAATTCCAGCAGCGTGATGGCGCTGAAGGGCATGGCGATCAGCTGGGCCGCGGCCGCGTCGGGCATCTCGTCGGGGACGGGGATGGCGCCGGCGGCCTGCGCCACGGCGTATTCGGCCCAGGACCCCTTGAGGCCCGCGACGGCGACGCGGCGGCCCTTCAGGGCGGGGTCGACGCCGGGGCCGGTCTCCTCGACGATGCCCACGGCCTCGCTGCCGGCGGTGGCGGGCAGGTCGGGACGCACGCCGTAATTGCCGCGGATGGTCCACAGGTCGTGATTGTGGATGGGCGACAGAAGCACGCGGACCAGCAGCTCGCCATCCTGTGGGGCGGGACGGTCGGTGTCTGTCGACTGCAGCACGTCGGCGGGTTCGCCGAAGCGGTCATGGGTGACGCTGCGCATAAGATATCCTTTCGGTCCTGTTCGTTGCAGCTGACCTAGGCATTGCCCCCCGCCGTTGCCAGTGCCGGCGCGCGGGCGGCGACAGGATGACTCCGCGTCAAGCGGCCCGTTCGGCGGGAACCTCGCGGGCCAGCGCCCGCGCCTCGGCCCGGTCCAGGGTGGCCAGGATCTGGTCGATCGTGGCCCCCCGCGCCCGCTGTCGCTGCCAGATGCGCAAGCAGGAGGCGGGCGACCAGGGCAGTGCGGCGCGGCTCAGCCAGGCGCGCAACGGCGCAGGCAGCGCGTCGAAGGCCGCCATGGGGTCGCGCGTGCGCCGCCGCTGGCGCTGCGCGGTCCGGCCCAGGTTGGCACAGCGGCGCATCAGCACGATGCGGCCTCCTCCACCGGATCGACCACCACCAGCAGCTGCGTCTGGCCGGGGATGGCGGGCGGCGACCGGTGCAGGATGCCCGTCGGCTGGGCCCCCCAGGTCCGGCCGCGGAACAGTGCGGCGGTGCCCGTGGGCATCTGCTGGATGCGGTCGACCTGGGCCGGACCACTCACGGGACCGAACTGCGTGCCCGCCCCGCGCAGCGTGCAAAGCAGCCGTGCGCGCACTGCATCCAGATGCCATTTCGGACAGGACTGGCCATCCGTGACCTCGACCCGCAGGGTGACCATCAACGCGCCCAGGGAACGCGCCGCGTGCTGCGCCAGCGCGGCGATCTGGTCGATCAGCGCCCTGCGGTGATCGCAATCCGCCAGCGCGGCCGCGTCGCAGGCATGGCGCAGGGCCGTCGCGGCGTCCTGCGGGCGCAGGGTCTGGCGCAGACGCGGCAACCGGTCCGGCGGCAATGCATCCAGCCAGGCCTGCCATGCAGGATCGGTGGTCCGCTGCCACAGCGCGACCGCGACGCCGGGGGTCGGGCGCAGGGCGACGCGCTGGTTCATGCCGCGACCTCCGTCGCGCGGCGCCAGGCGGGGAAGGGGTCGGGCAGGGCGGTCCAGCCCGCCGGGTTGTCGCCCCATTCCTCGCCCAGAAGGCAGGCGTCCAGGCGGGCGCGGATGCGGTCCTCGTCCATGCCGGTGCCGATGAAGACCAGCTCCTGCCGCCGGTCGCCGAAGGGGTCGGACCAATGCGCGTCCAGATAGGCGCGCCCCTCGGGGTGGGTCGGCCAGCGGTCGCGTGGGACCGAGGCCCACCACTGCCCCAGGGGCCGGACCGAGGACAGCGCCCCCGCAAGCGAGAACTCGGCCACCCAGTCGGGCCGCGTGGCGACCCAGAAATGCCCCTTGGCGCGGATCACGCCGGGCAGGGGGCCGTTCAGCAGCTCGTGGATCTTGCGCGGCTCGAACGGCTGGCGGGCGCGATAGACGAAGCTGGCGACGCCGTATTCCTCGGTCTCGGGGGTGTGGTCGGCATGGCCGTACAGCTCCTTGGCCCACATCGGATGGGTATGGGCGCGGTCGAAATCAAACAGGCCGGTGTTCAGGATGTCGCGGGGCGCGACGTGGCTGTGATCCGTCTCGATGATGCGCGCGTCGGCGTTCAGCGCGCGGATGATCTCGCGCGCGGCATCCACGCGGGCGGGACCGGCATCGCTGCATTTGTTCAGCACGATCACGTCGGCGAATTCCATCTGGTCGGTCAGCAGATCGACCAGCGTGCGCGCATCGGCGTCGCCCATTACCTCTCCGCGGTCGGACAGGAAATCGTGGCTGGAGAAGTCGGCCGTCAGGTTCACCGCATCGACCACCGTCACCATCGTGTCCAGCCGCGCCACGTCGGACAGGCTGGCGCCGCTGTCATCTGCGAACTCGAAGGTGGTGGCGACGGGCAGCGGCTCGCTGATCCCGGTCGATTCGATCAGCAGATAGTCGAACCGCCCCGCCTGGGCCAGACGGCGCACCTCCAGCAGCAGGTCCTCGCGCAGGGTGCAGCAGATGCAGCCGTTCGACATCTCGACCAGAGTCTCCTGGGTCTGCGACATGCCGCCCTCGGCGCGGATCAGGTCGGCGTCGATGTTCACCTCGGACATGTCGTTGACGATGACGGCGACGCGCAGCCCGTCGCGATTGTTCAGGACGGCGTTCAGCAGGGTCGTCTTGCCGGCGCCCAGAAAGCCGGACAGGACGGTGACGGGCAGGCGGGGATCGTGGGTCATGGCAGGTCCTCGGTGCTGTGGCTGGTCAGGTTAGTTATATTATAACATTACTGATGACAATCCTGCAGCCTGCCTTGCCCGCCCCATTGACGACCCGCCCCCGATGGGCCATGCCGCGCGGATGCTGCACATCGATGACATCTCCTATTCCATCCAGGGCCGCCCGCTGTTCGCCGGCGCCTCGGCATCCGTGCCCGAAGGGCACAAGGTCGGCCTTGTGGGTCCGAACGGCGCGGGCAAGACGACGCTGTTCAAGCTGATCCGCGGCGAACTGGGCCTGGACGGCGGCGCCATCAGCCTGCCGACGCGCGCCCGCATCGGCGGCGTGGCCCAGGAATCGGCCGCGACCGCGCTGTCCGTGCTGGAGACCGTCCTGGAGGCAGACCAGGAACGCACCGCACTGATGGCGGAATCGCTGACCGCGACGGACGCGCACCGCATCGCGGACATCCAGACCCGCCTGACCGACATCGACGCCTGGTCGGCCGAGGCCCGCGCCGCGACGATCCTGGACGGGCTGGGCTTCGACACCACAGACCAGCAGCGACCGACCAGCGACTTCAGCGGCGGCTGGCGGATGCGCGTGGCGCTGGCGGGGGTGCTGTTCGCGCAGCCCGACCTGCTGCTTCTGGACGAACCGACCAACTATCTGGACCTGGAAGGCGCGCTGTGGCTGGAGACCTATCTGGCCCGCTATCCGCACACGGTCATCATCATCAGCCACGACCGCGGCCTGCTGAACCGCGCCGTCGGCCATATCCTGCATGTCGAGGACAAGAAGCTGACGCTGTATACCGGCGGCTATGACAGCTTCACCCGCATCCGCGCCGAAAAGCGCGCATTGCAGGCCGCCGAGGCCAAGAAGCAGTCAGAGCGCCGCGCCCATCTGCAAAGCTTCGTCGACCGCTTTGGTGCCAAGGCCAGCAAGGCACGGCAGGCCCAGGCCCGCGTCAAGGCGCTGGCCAAGATGGAGCCGATCACCGCCCCCGAAGAAGCCAAGTTCTTCCGCTTCAGCTTTCCTCAGCCCGAGGAGCTGTCGCCCCCCATCGTCGCGATGGAAGGGGTCAATGTCGGCTATGGCGACCGCACCGTGCTGTCGCGCCTGGGGCTGCGCATCGATCAGGACGACCGCATCGCGCTGCTGGGCCGCAACGGCCAGGGCAAGTCGACGCTGTCCAAGCTGCTGGCCGGGCGCCTGACGCCGATGGCTGGCAAGGTGGTGCAGTCGAACAAGCTGCGCGTCGGCTATTTCGCCCAGCACCAGGTCGACGAGCTGTCGCTGGACGACACGCCGCTTGACCACATCCGCGCCGTGCGCCCGAACGAGGCGCAGGCGCGCCAGCGGGCCCGTTTGGCCGGTTTCGGCCTGATGGAGGCGCAGGTCGAGACAAAGGTCCGCGCCCTGTCCGGCGGCCAGAAGGCGCGCCTGTCGCTGCTGCTGGCCACGATCGACGCACCGCATCTGCTGATCCTGGACGAACCGACCAACCACCTGGACATCGAAAGCCGCGAGGCCCTGTCCGAGGCGCTGAACGATTACACCGGCGCGGTCGTGCTGGTCAGTCACGACATGCACCTGCTGGGACTGGTCGCGGACCGGCTGTGGCTGGTCAAGGACGGCGCCGTCGCCCCCTACGAGGGCGATCTGGATGATTACCGCAAGTTCCTGCTGTCGGGCGACGCGCCCGCCGAGAAGTCCGGCGAGAAGACCCCCGAGGCGCCAAAGTCTGCCGCCCCGAAAAAGCCGAACCGCGATGCGGTGCTGGCCCTGCGGTCGGACGTGCGCAAGTCCGAGGAGCGGGTCCAGAAGCTGACCGAGATGATGGGCAAGCTGGACGTCAAGCTGGCTGATCCGGGCCTCTACAACGATCCCTACGAGGCCGAGAAATGGGGCAAGAAGCGGGCCGAGGCCGTGCGCGCCCTGGCCTTTGCCGAGGAGCTGTGGATGGCCGCGCTGGAAAAGCTGGACGCGGCCGAAAAGGGCTGACGGCGGGGTGATCATCGCGCTGTTGCGAAAATGCGGCGCATGGCCCAGGATGAGACGCGGACAGGTTGTGCCTTGCGGGGCACGGCCATAGATACCCGGAAAGCCCTTTTTGCGCGGAATCGCCCCCATGAAATATGCCTTGGCCCTTGCCGTCCTGTTCGCCGTTCCCGCCCATGCGCAGGATTTCGGGGCAACCGGGGGGCGCACGTTCTCGGTCGATCTCGGCGTCGGTGCGGCGCTGCGCCCGACCTATCCCGGTGCCGAGGATGCCGAGGTCGCGCCGTGGATCATCTGGCGCGATGCGGGCTTCGGTCCGGTCGGTACGGCCCCTGCGCAGGGATTCTCGATCGCGCCGTCCTTTGGCACCGTGGGCAAGCGTGAAAGCAGCGACGACGCGGCCCTGACGGGGCTGGACGACATCGACCGCGCCTATGAGCTGGGCCTGCGGGTCAGCTATGGCGCGGGGCCGGTGACGGCCTATGGCAGCGTGCGCCGCGGGTTCGAGGGCCATGAGGGCATCACCGGAGAGGTCGGCGCGAAGTACCGCACCGAGCTGAGCGACCGCGTGACCCTGTGGTCCGGGGCCGAGGTCGTCTATGGCAATGACGATTTCAACAACACCTATTTCGGCGTGACGCCCGCCGAAAGCGTGACCAGCGGCCTGCCCGCCAGCGCCCCCGGCGGCGGTCTGAACGAGGCCGCGATCACCTTCGAGGCGCGCTATGCCATCAACGACACCACCGCCGTCCTAGGCGAGGTGCGTTACGGCAAGCTGATCGGCGACGCCGGCGATTCGCCGGTCGTCCAGGAAGAATACCAGCCCTCGCTGCGCCTTGGCGTGACGCGTCGGTTCTCCTTCGGCTTCTGATCGCCGCAGGGTCAGGGGATCGGGGTCACGCGTGGCGCGGCCCCTTTTTCTTGGCCAAATGTTTTAAGCCTGAAATAATTTCTTGACAGGTCGCGCCCGCCTGTTGCGTTCTGGTGTCAAGGCATCCGAACCGGGCCGCGACCAACGCGGTCCCCGCCAACAAGGAAAGACCGCACCATGACCCAGACCCGTTCGCTGATCGCGGCGCTTGCCGCAACGACCGCCCTGGCCGCCCCGGCCCTGGCGCAGGACGACACGCTGACCGTGGGCGTGCTGCTGACCCTGTCCGGCCCCGGCGCCGTGCTGGGAGAGATGGCGCGCGACGGCTTCCTGCTGGCCGCCGAGGAGATCGGCGATCTGGGCGGCATCCCCACCGAGATCATCGTGGTCGATGACGAACAGAAGCCCGACGTCGCCGCTAACAAGGCCCGCGAACTGGTCGAGCGGAACGGCGCGGACATCGTGGTCGGGCCGATCTTCTCCAACGTCGCGGGCGCCATCCTGCAGCCGGTGACGCAGGGCGGCGGCATCCTGATCAGCCCGAATGCCGGCCCGTCGAACCTGGCCGGGGCGGAATGCAACAAGGCCTTCTTCGCGACGTCCTATCAGAACGACCAGATGCACGAGGTGATGGGCGCCCATGCGCAGGCGCAGGGGTTCCAGAACGTCTTCCTGCTGGCCCCGAACTATCAGGCCGGGCAGGACGCGCTGGCGGGCTTCAAGAAAAGCTATACCGGCGGCGTCGCGGGCGAAATCTTCACCCAGATGGGCCAGCTGGACTATTCCGCCGAACTGGCCCAGATCGCCGCGATGCAGCCCGATGCGGTCTTCGCCTTCATGCCGGGCGGCATGGGCGTGAACCTGGTGCGCCAGTATCGCCAGGCGGGGCTGGAGGGCATCCCCTTCCTGTCGGCCTTCACCGTGGACGAGGCGACGCTGCCCGCGCAGGCCGAGGCGGCCTTGGGCTTTTTTGCCGGATCGAACTGGGCACCCGATCTGGACACGCCCGAGAACGCCGCGTTCGTCGCGGCCTATGAGGCGAAATACGGCCATGTGCCGGGCGTCTATGCCATGCAGGGCTATGACGCGGCCCGCCTGATCGACGGCGCGCTGCGCGAGGCGGGCGGCACGGACCGCGACGCGCTGATCGCGGCGCTGGAGGGGGCGCCCTTCACCTCGGTCCGCGGCGATTTCAGCTTTGGTCCCAACCACTTCCCGATCCAGGACTTCTACCTGACCACGGTGGTGCAGCGCGAGGACGGCAAGTTCGCCACCTCGGTCGTCGAGAAGATCTTCGACGACTATCAGGACAATTACGCCGCCAACTGCCAGATGAACTGAGCCGATGACCAGCCTGTTCCTGCTGCAGCTGCTGAACGGGGTGCAGCTGGGGGTCCTGCTGTTCCTGATTGCCGCCGGGCTGACCCTGGTCTTCGGGATCATGGATTTCGTGAACCTGGCCCATGGCGTGATCTACATGGTCGGCGCCTATCTGGTGGTGATGTTCGCGGGCATGACCGGCAGCTACGGGCTGGGCCTTCTGCTGACGCTGCCCGCGACGCTGGCCATCGGGCTGGTGCTGGAGGCGCTGATCTTTCGCAGGCTCTATGACCGCCCGCATCTGGATCAGGTGCTGGCGACCTTCGGGCTGGTCATGGTGGTGACGGAACTGGTCAAGATCATCTGGGGCCAGTCGCCGCTGTCGATCCTGCCGCCCGATGTGCTGTCAGGGTCGGTGCCGCTGGTGGGCGCGCTGCGCTATCCGGTGTTCCGGCTGGTGGTGATCGCGGCGGGGCTGGCGGTCGCGGTGGGGCTGTGGCTGGTCATCACGCGCACCCGCATTGGCATGCGCCTGCGGGCGGGGGCCAGCAACCGCGCGATGGTGGGCGCCCTTGGCGTCGATATCGGGCGGCTGTTCACGGTGATCTTCGCCTTTGGCGCGATGCTGGCGGGGTTTGCGGGGGCGATGGTCGCACCCATCCTGTCGGTCGATCCGGGGATGGGGGAAAGCGTGCTGATCCTTGCCTTTGTCGTGATCGTCATCGGCGGCATCGGTTCGGTCAAGGGGGCGTTTGCGGGGGCGCTGCTGGTGGGCATCGTCGACACGTTGGGCCGCAGCTTTGGCCCGATCATCCTGCGCGCGGTGATGGAGCCGTCCGCCGCCGCCCAGACCGGACGGGTGCTGGCGCCGATGCTGGTCTATGTGCTGATGGCCGCGATCCTGGCCGCCCGGCCGCAGGGCCTCTTCGGAGCGCGCCCATGACCCGCTGGCTGATGCGCCGCCGGGTGGCGGCCTGGGCGATCTTCGGCGGTTTCGCCCTGTTGCCGCTGATCGCGGCGATGACGGGGGACCCCTATCTGGTCGTCGTGGCGACGCGGATCCTGGCCTTCGCCATGGCCGCCTTGGCGCTGGACCTGATCCTGGGCTATGGGGGCATGGTCAGCTTTGGCCACGCGGCCTATCTGGGCATCGGCGCCTATGCGGTGGCGATCCTGTCGCGCGCGGGCATCACCGATCTGGGCGCGCATCTGGGCGTGGCGGTGGTCGCGGGGGCGGCCTTCGCGCTGGTCACCGGGGCGATCAGCCTACGCACGCGGGGCATCTATTTCATCATGATCACGCTAGCCTTCGCGCAGATGGCCTATTTCTTCATCGTCTCGCTGTCGGCCTATGGCGGCGACGACGGGGTGACGCTGACGGCGCGGTCGACCGTGCTGGGGCAGGACTGGCTGGCCGACGACCGGGTGCTCTATTACGCGGCGCTGGCGATGCTGGCGGGGCTCTATCTGCTGTGTGTCGCGATCACCGGGTCGCGGTTCGGCCGCGTGCTGACGGGGGCGCGGGAAAACCCGCTGCGGATGCAGGCGGTGGGCTTCACCCCCTTCCGGTTTCAGCTGACGGCCTTCGTGATCTCGGGCGCGATGACGGCCATCGCCGGGGTGATCCTGGCCAATCAGGCCAGCTTCGTCTCGCCCTCCTACATGAACTGGCACCGCTCGGGGGAACTGGTGGTGATGGTCGTCCTGGGCGGCATCGGCAACCTGCTGGGCGCCATCGCCGGGGCCACGCTGGCGCTGCTGCTGGAGGAATGGCTGGCGCTCTTCACCGAACATTGGCGGCTGATCTTCGGCGCGCTCCTGATCCTGGTCGTGATGTTCTCGCGCGACGGGCTGACGGGGCTGTTCAAGGGATTGTCCGGGGGGCGCGGGAAATGAGCCTTCTCTCCGTGCGCGCGTTGCGCAAGTCCTATGGCGCGCTGAAGGTCACCGACGATCTGGACCTGGAGGTTACCGAAGGAGAACTCCACGCCATCATCGGCCCGAACGGCGCGGGGAAATCCACGCTGATCGCGCAGCTCTCGGGGCAGGCGGGGTCGGATGCGGGCTCGGTCCGCTTTGCAGGGGCCGAGATGATGGGTCGTCCCATGCCTGCGCGGGTCCGGGCAGGCATGTCGCGCAGCTTCCAGATCACCTCGATCCTGCCGGGCTTCACCGTGCTGGAGAACGTGGCCACCGCCGTGCAGGCCCATGCGGGCAGCAGCTTCCGCTTCTTCGCCCCGGTCGCACGGGACAACGGCCTGAACGCACAGGCGCGGGACGCGCTGTCTCGCGTGGGTCTGGCCGACCGCGCCGACACCCGCGCCGGCAGCCTGTCGCATGGAGAGAAACGTGCGCTGGAACTGGCAATCGCGCTGGCCACGCGCCCGCGCCTGCTGCTGCTGGACGAGCCCCTGGCCGGGACCAGCGGGGCCGAGGCCGAGCGTCTGGTCCAGGTCATGGCGGGCCTGAAGAGGCAGGTGACGCTGGTGCTGATCGAACATGACATGGACGCGGTCTTTGCGCTGGCCGACCGGGTCAGCGTGCTTGTCTATGGCCGGATCATCGCGACGGGCACGCCCGATCAGGTCCGCGCCGATCCGGCGGTGCGCGCCGCCTATCTGGGGGACGCGTGATGCTGGTCGTCGAGGGGCTGCAGGCCGGTTACGGAGAGGCGCAGGTCCTCCACGACATCCACCTGTCGGTCGGGCAGGGGCAGGTGGTGACCCTGCTGGGCCGCAACGGCATGGGCAAGACGACGACGATCAGCACGATCTTTGGCCTGCTGGCGGCGCGGGGCGGGCGCGTCAGCATCGACGGGCGCGACGTGACCCGCGCCGCGCCGCACCGCATCGCGCGCGCGGGCCTGGGCCTGGTCCCCGAGGGGCGGCAGGTCTTTCCCACGCTGGACGTGCGCGAGAACCTGATCGCCACCGCGCGCCCCGGACACTGGACCCTGTCGCGCGTCCTCGCGCTGTTCCCGCGCCTGGCCGAACGCATGGGCCACAAGGGCAGCGAACTGTCTGGCGGCGAGCAGCAGATGCTGGCCATCGGGCGGGCGCTGATGACCAACCCCCGCCTGATCGTGCTGGACGAGGCGACCGAGGGCCTGGCCCCCCTGATCCGGGACGAGATCTGGTCCTGCCTGACGCGCCTGAAGGACCAGGGCGAGGCGATCCTGATCGTGGACAAGAACCTGTCGGCCCTGACCCGCTTTGCCGACCGCCATGTGGTGATCGAGAAGGGCCGCACCGTCTGGTCCGGCGACAATGCGCAGCTTTTGAACGATTCCGCTGTGGCAGAACGGCATCTGGGCGTCTGACGGACGCACATCCCCCTTTACCGGCGTGGCCTGTGCAACATAATAAGATGCATTGGTCTGCGGCGACTGCCGCCCGTTTTTTTCAGGAATTCATCATGCGTCCGTCCGCGCGAATCCTGACCCTCGGTCTTGCTTTCGCGCCGCTGATGCTGGCCGCCTGCCGCGTCGATGCCGGCGGAGGCGGTGAGGCACCGACCGTCCAATGCGCCCCGGCCCAAGGCGTGGACATGACCCAGGCCGATGCCCTGTGCGACGCGCTGCGCGCCCAGGACCCGAAGGGCGGGATGCGCCTGCGTGTCCTGGCCACGGGGCCCACGGCGTTGTCCGCACAGCTGGACCGCGTGACCGACCAGGGCGACCGGCCCGGCCAGCGGATGGATTTCAGCGTCACGGACCGGGACCTGCAGCCCGACGATTTCACCAGCTTTGCCCGCGACCTGCTGCGATACGGGTTGCCCGATTAGGAAAGAGCCGCACGCATGTGCCAGATCTGCGCCAACCTTCGTCCCTATGACAAATCCTGCGCCGGGTCGGAGTTCGCGGGTTCCACCGTCGATCTGCTCAGCGCGACGCTGCGCGAACAGGGCGACGCGCCGGGGGGGCGGGGAACCCCCTATCGCATGGCGCCGGGGGACGTGTTCAACGGCACGGTCGGATTTTCGGGCGACAATGACTGGGTGGCCGTCCGTCTGGAGGCCGGCACGACCTATCGAATCGCCCTGAACGGCATCAGCCTGTCGGACCCCTTGTTGGAACTGCGCGGCCCCGATGGCCGCGTGGTCGCCGTGAACGACGACGGGGGGCCGGGGCTGGACAGCCTGATCACCATCGCGCCCACGCAGACCGGGACCTATTACGTGAATGCGGGCGCCTATTCCGCGGGCACCGGCAGCTATCAGCTGGTCGTGACCGAGGCGCCCGTGCCCCGGCCCGCCCCGATGGCAGAGCTGGCCACCTATCTGACCGACGGCTTCTGGGCCGATACCGGACAGTCCGCGCGGTCCTTCGACATGTCGCGCGACAACATCATCACCTATGACTTCAGCGGCCTGACGCCGCAGGGCCGGGCGCTGGCGCGCGACGCAATGCAGGCTTGGTCGGCGGTCGCCAACCTGCGCTTTGTCGAACGGCGCGGCGATGCCGACATCACCTTCGACGACAACCAGGACGGGGCCTTTGCCCAGTCGACGATCATGGGCGGGCGCATCCTGCGGTCGTCGATCAACGTCTCCACGGACTGGATCTCGCAGGATGGCGTGCGCATCGGCACCTATTCCTATCAGACCTACGTGCACGAGATCGGCCACGCGCTGGGCCTGGGGCACCAGGGCCCCTATAACGGCAGCGGCAATTTCGCCGATGACGCTTGGTTCGTGAACGACAGCTGGCAGGCCTCTGTGATGTCCTATTTCGGCCAAGAGGAAAACCCCAACATCGCCGCCAGCGGCGCCTATCTGGCGTCGCTGATGCCCGCCGACATCATCGCCATCCAGCGCCTGTACGGCGCCGCGGGCGCGGGGTCGCTGACCGCGGGCAACACGGTCTATGGCGTGGGCCATACGCTGGGCAGCAGCTGGCTGGGGCGCGTGTTCTCGGCCCAGGACGGGGGCTCTCACCAGACCGTCCAGAACGCGCGCGGCGTGGCGATGACCATCTATGACGCAGGCGGCCATGACGTTCTGAACTTCTCCAACGACGGACAGGCGCAGCGGGTCGATCTGCGTCCCGGGGCCATGTCGGACATCTATGGCCTGCGCGGCAATCTGCAGATCGCCCAGAACACCGTGATCGAGGGCTATGTCGCAGGATCGGGCAATGATGCGGTCCATGGCAACGCTGCCGGCAACGTCCTGCGCGGCATGGGCGGCCACGATCGGCTGTCGGGCGGATGGGGCAACGACATCCTGCATGGCGGCGCGGGGAACGACACCCTGCTGGGGGATGTCGGTGCGGACCGGCTGTTCGGCGATGCCGGGAACGACGTGCTGACCGACCTGCAGGGCGACAATGCGATGGCGGGCGGGACAGGGGACGATCACCTGACCGCGGGGGCCGGGCGCGACAGCCTTTATGGCGACGATGGCGCGGACATCATCCTGGCGGGGGCGGGCGACGATTTGATCCGCGGCGGGGCGGGGTTCGACACGGTCCGCGCCGGTGC
>NZ_WEKR01000071.1:62876-82388 GCF_024105395.1 Paracoccus sp. 08
TGGGCAACGACATCGTCGATGGCGGCTGGGGCAACGACCGCCTGTTCGGCCAGCAGGGCAACGACACGATGGTCGGCGGGCTGGGGGCTGATTCGATGGCGGGCGGACTGGGCGCGGACACATTCCGGTTCTTCTCTGCCGCCGACAGCAGCCTTGCCGCGCCGGACCTTATCGTCGATTTCGACCCCGATCGGGACGTGATCGACCTGCGGGCGCTGGATGTCGACTACGTCGGACGCGGGCCGCTGGCGGGGGATGCCTCGGTGCGGTGGGACCACGCGAACGGGATGACCCGCGTGCTGGTCGACGTGGACGGCGACCGCCTGCCGGACATGCTGATCCGCCTGAGCGGCAGGCTGCAGCTGGACGCCGACAGCTTCCTGCTGTGAGGCGGCCCGCGCGGGGCTTGCAAATTCCCCGCGACCGGGTCCATCTGCCTGCCAACACCGATGACAAGGACCGGCCATGGCATACGCACAGACCCTGAACCCCCGCCCCGGATTGGGCCTTCCCGGAACCGGCGCACTGGTTGTCCTGGCGCTTGGCACCATCGCGCTGGCGCTGACCCAGGGGGCGGCGCAGGGTGCGCTGTTCCTGGTGGGGGGCGCCTTGGGCATGTCGCTGTACCATGCGGCGTTCGGGTTCACCTCCGCGTGGCGGGTGTTCATCCTGGACCGCCGGGGCAGGGGCCTTCGGGTGCAGATGCTGCTGCTGGCCATGGCGGTGGTGCTGTTCTTTCCGGCCCTGGCATCGGGAACGCTGTTCGGGAACGATGTGCGGGGGCTGGTCTCTCCGGCCGGGCTGGGGGTGATCGCGGGGGCGTTCATCTTCGGCATCGGCATGCAGCTGGGCGGCGGCTGCGCCTCCGGCACGCTGTTCACCGCCGGGGGCGGCAATGCGCGGATGCTGATCACGCTGGTCTTCTTCATCGTGGGGTCGGTGCTGGGCACCGTCCATTTCGACTGGTGGGCCAGCCTGCCCGCGCTGGAGCCTGTCGCATTGTGGCAGCCGCTTGGTCCCTGGGGCGGGGTCGCGCTGTCTCTGGCCATCTTCGGGGCGATCGCGCTGATCACGATGCGGGTCGAACGCAACCGCCACGGCACGCTGGAACAGCCCCCCGAAAGTGAGCGTCACGGCATGGCGCGCTGGCTGCGCGGGCCCTGGCCGCTGGTCGGTGGCGCGGTGGCGCTGGTGGTCCTGAACTTCCTGACGCTGGCGATTTCGGGGCGGCCTTGGGGCATCACCTCGGCCTTTGCGCTGTGGGGGGCCAAGATCGCGCAGGCCATCGGCATCGACCCCATCGCCTGGGGCTACTGGCAGCGCCCCGCCAATGCCGAGGCGCTGCAGTCAAGCGTCTTCTCGGACGTCACCTCGGTCATGGATTTCGGCATCATCGCGGGGGCAATGCTGGCCGCGTCGCTGGCCGGTCGGTTCGCGCCGTCGCTGCGGATCCCGCTGCGGTCGGTGATCGCCGCGGTCGTGGGCGGGCTGATGCTGGGTTACGGCGCGCGCATCGCCTATGGCTGCAACATCGGGGCCTATTTCTCGGGGATCGCGTCGGGCAGCCTGCACGGCTATCTGTGGGCGGTGGCGGCATTCGCGGGCAACATGCTGGGCGTGGCCCTGCGCCCGTGGTTCTTCATGGAACGCCGCACCAGCCGCGCCGACGGCTGAGATGGACTGGCTGGCCCCCGTCGACGCCTATTGCGAACGCACCGGGCCGGAATACTGGTCCGAACCCGTCAATGCGCTGACCAACCTGGCCTTTCTGCTGGCGGCACTGGTCATGGCGCGGCGCCTGCGCGGGCCGGGATTGGCGACGGGGCGCGTGCTGGCCGGGGTGCTGTTCGTCATCGGGCTGGGATCCTGGCTGTTTCACACCCATGCCAACGGACTGACCGGGCTGATGGACGTTCTGCCGATCCTGACGTTCATCCTGATCTACGTGTTTGCCGCCACACGCGACTATCTGGGCGCCCGGCCTTGGGTCGCGGCGCTGGTGACGGCGGGGTTCATCCCCTATGCGGCGGTCACGGTGCCGCTGTTCGCGCAGGTGCTGGGGCTGGGATCGTCGGCCAGCTATGCCCCGGTGCCGGTGCTGATCCTGGCCTATGCGGTCCTGCTGCGGAACCGCCTGCCGCGCGTGGCGCGGGGCCTGGCGATCGGGGCGGGGCTGCTGACGCTGTCGCTGACCTTCCGCACGCTGGACCAGGCCAGCTGCGCCGTGCTGCCCATCGGCACGCATTTCATGTGGCACATCCTGAACGCGACCATGCTGGCATGGATGATCGAGGTCTGGCGGCGTCATCGGACCGGTTAGGGGATCTTGGTGCACCCGAAGGGATTCGAACCCCTGGCCTCTGCCTTCGGAGGGCAG
The DNA here is from genome assembly GCF_024105395.1 of Paracoccus sp. 08. NCBI lineage: Bacteria > Pseudomonadati > Pseudomonadota > Alphaproteobacteria > Rhodobacterales > Paracoccaceae > Paracoccus > Paracoccus sp. 08. The sequence goes on from NZ_WEKR01000071.1 coordinate 65,254, forward strand.
CGCTCTATCCAGCTGAGCTACGGGTGCACGCGCCGCCTGATTACCCGGCGGGGTCAGGCGACGCAATGGTGAAAATCGATCAGGCGGCATCCAGGGCCGTGATGATCGGGACAAAGTCGGCGGCCTTCAGGCTGGCGCCCCCCACCAGCGCGCCGTTCACATGCGCGATGGCAAATATCTCGGCCGCATTCGCGGGCTTGACGCTGCCACCGTAGAGCAGCGCGACATCGGCTCCGTCGGACAGGCGCGCGGACAGGTGGTCGCGCATCAGCGCGTGAACCTGGGCGATCTGATCCAGCGTCGGCGTGCGTCCGGTGCCGATCGCCCAGACCGGCTCATAGGCCAGGACGGTGTTGCGGGCATTGGCGCCGTCCGGGACGGACCCGGCCAGCTGCGTGGCGATCACGTCCAGGGTGCGGTCGGCGTCGCGTTCGGCCTCGGTCTCGCCGACGCAGATGATGGCGGTCAGGCCTGCGGCATGGGCGGCCTGCGCCTTGGCGCGCACCATGGTGTCGGTCTCGCCGTGATCGGCACGGCGTTCGGAATGGCCCAGGATCACGTGCGTCGCGCCCGCATCGCGCAGCTGCAGGGCGGCGATGTCACCGGTATGGGCGCCCTTGTCAGCATGGTGGCAATCCTGCCCGCCGACCAGCAGGTCGCTGGCGCCAATGCGGGCCATCATCGGGTGGATCAGCAGGGCTGGCGGGCAGATCAGGACGTCGCAGGTCGCGCCTTCGGCGGCGGCGGCCATGTCGTCTAGCTGATCCAGCGCGGCCAGATCGCCGTTCATCTTCCAGTTTCCAGCGGCAAGTTTGCGCGGTGCCATGGGGGTCCTCCGTGGGTTCGGGACAGGCTTAGCCAGCGTCCCGCCCCCGCGCAAGGCTCAGCTCTGCGCGCGGCTGCCCTCGATCGGGGCAAAGTTCACCGACTCTCCGCAGCCGCAGCTGTCGGTGACGTTGGGGTTGCGGAACCGGAAGCCCTGCTCCAGCAGACCGGTCTCATAGTCGATCTGGGTGCCGAACAGGAACATCTGCGCCATGGGCGCGATGATGACGCGCGCGCCGTCCAGTTCGACCACCTCTTCGTTCGCGGTGGGGGTCTGGGCCAGCTCCATCGTGTATTCCATGCCCGCGCAGCCACCCTTCTTCAGTCCGATGCGCAGACCATAGGCGTTCTTGCCCGCCATCAGCCGCGCGATCTGGGCGGCGGCGGCGGGGGTGATGGTCACGGGAGGGGTGCCGGGCATGGCGAACATGGCGAGATCCTTTTTGGGCTTGGCCTCAAGATAGTCATCCGGGGGGCATCGGTTCAAGACCGCCCCCCGGCCGGCGATCACATGAAGCCCAGTTCCAGACGCGCCTCATCGGACATCATGTCCATGCCCCATTGCGGCTGGAAGGTCATCTCGACATCGACCTGCTTGACGCCGGGCACGGCCTCGACGGCGTCGGCGACCCATCCCGGCATCTCTCCGGCGACGGGGCAGCCGGGGGCGGTCAGGGTCATGATCACCCGCACCTCGGAGGCGTCGTTGATGTCGATCGTGTAGATCAGGCCCAGATCGTGGATGTTGACCGGGATCTCGGGGTCATAGACGGTCTTGCACGCCTCGACGATGGGCTCGTAGAGGGGATGGTCGGTCGAAGACGGCGCGATCAGCGGCGCGCCTTCCATCAGGGGTTCGGTCATCGGTGCATCCTTCAATTCCGACCGATTATATAGGGCACCGGCCGCCCGCGGTCCAGTGGCGGCCCGCATTGCGCCGGGCGGGGGGCGGCGCTACAAGCGGCCGGTTCCAAAAGGCTCGGGCTGACCCATGACCACGCGTTTCGACTTCACCCTCCAGGCGACCGACGGCGCCGCGCGCACCGGCGTCATCGACACGCCGCGCGGCCAGATCCGCACCCCGGCCTTCATGCCGGTGGGGACGGCCGCGACGGTCAAGGCGATGCTGCCCGACAGCGTGGCGGCCACGGGCGCGGACATCCTGCTGGGCAACACCTATCACCTGATGCTGCGCCCCGGTGCGGAACGCGTCGCGCGCATGGGCGGGCTGCACAAGTTCATGAACTGGTCCAAGCCCATCCTGACCGACAGCGGCGGGTTTCAGGTGATGTCGCTGGCGGGCCTGCGCAAGCTGACCGAGGAGGGGGTGACCTTCTCCAGCCATGTGGACGGGTCCAAGCATTTCCTGTCGCCCGAGACCAGCATGGAGATCCAGCGCCTTCTGGGCAGCGACATCGTGATGTGCTTTGACGAATGCCCCGCGCTGCCCGCGACCGAGGAGGCGGTGGCCGAGTCGATGCGCCTGTCGATGCGTTGGGCGCAGCGGTCGCGCGACGCCTTCGGCGACCGTCCGGGCCACGCGCTGTTCGGCATCATGCAGGGCGGCGTCACGCGCGAGTTGCGCGAGGAGAGCGCCCAGGCCCTGCAGGCCATCGGCTTTGACGGATACGCGGTCGGCGGTCTGGCCGTGGGCGAGGGGCAGGAGGCGATGTTCGGCGTGCTGGATTACGCGCCCGGCTTCCTGCCGGAGGACAAGCCGCGCTATCTGATGGGCGTGGGCAAGCCCGACGACATCGTGGGCGCGGTCCAGCGCGGCATCGACATGATGGATTGCGTCCTGCCCTCGCGGTCGGGGCGGACGGGTCAGGCCTGGACCCCGCGCGGTCAGGTCAACATCAAGAACGCCCGCCACCAGGACGACCCGCGTCCCTTGGACGAGGATTGCACCTGCCCCTGCTGCACGGGCTATTCCCGCGCCTATCTGCACCATGTCTTCCGCGCCAAGGAGATGATCAGCGGCATGCTGCTGACCTGGCACAACCTGCATTACTATCAGCAGCTTATGGCGGGGCTGCGCGACGCGATCGCGGCGGGACGGCTGGACGCCTTCGTGGCCGACTTCCACGCGCGCCGTGCGGAAGGCGATATCGAACCCGTGTGACGCCGCGACCTTGGAAGGTTTTTCCCGGCCGGGCCTTGGCGCGGGCGGGCGGGAGCGTTATCTTGATGGTGTTCTCAGGGCGGGGTGCAATTCCCCACCGGCGGTGACAGCCCGCGAGCGCCCCTTGCCACGGCAGGGGGGTCAGCAGATCCGGTGAAATTCCGGGGCCGACGGTATAGTCCGGATGGAAGAGAACCGCCCCGTGTGCCACCCCGGCGCGCGTGGTGGTATGCCTTGGGGGCCTGACGCAACTTACGTAAGGTTCCTGAAAGATGACCAAATCCCCCCGTATCGCCTTCATCAAGGCGCGCTGGCACGCCGATGTCGTGGACCGCGCGCACGAAGGTTTCCTGACCCAGGCCGCCAGCCTGATCCCCGGCGCCCAGATCGAGGCCTGGGACGTGCCCGGCGCGTTCGAGATGCCGCAGCTGGCCAAGAAGCTGGCTTTGACCGGCAAGTATGACGCCGTGGTGGCCGCGGCCCTGGTGGTCGATGGCGGCATCTATCGCCATGATTTCGTCGCCGGCGCGGTGGTCAGCGGCCTGATGCAGGCGGGCATGGACACGGGCGTGCCGGTGTTCTCGGTGTCACTGACGCCGCACAATTACCAGGAGACCGAGCTCTTGACCGGTTTCTATCGCGAGCATTTCGTCAAGAAGGGCGCCGAGGCCGCCCATGCGGTCGCGCAGATGCTGGCCGTCGAGGGGCGTCTGGCCCGTCTGGATCAGGCCGACGCGGCCTGATCCATCCGCAGGCGGTGCCGCGTGAGCAGCATCGCCTGTGTTTCCCTGAATTCGCGGTCGCGCCGCGCGGCGTCCCAGTCCAGTGCCGCCGCGCAGAGATCGGCGATGCGCGCCAGATCGCGGGCCGACAGATGGCCGGTGACGGCCAGCGCGGTGCGGCGCATGACCAGATCGGCCAGGGTGCCTATCTGTTCGTTGCGGATGATCCAGTCCAGCTCCTGTTCGCTGTGATCGCTGTCGGCCAGCATGGTCGGCGCCGCGCCTTCGGCCGTCAGGATCGCCGCCGCCGTCGTGCCGTAGCGCGCCAGAAGATGGCGCGCGCGGGCGGGCGCGGCCAGGCTGCGCCGGGCCGCATCGTCGCTCCACGCGCCCGCATCGGCCGGGTAATCGCGGCCACCGCCGATGGGCAGCCTGTCGGTGGCGATGCGGCGGGACGCGTTCAGGCGCGCCAGAAGATCGTCGGCGACCTCCTCGGCAAAGCCGCGGAAGGTGGTCCATTTGCCGCCCACCAGCGCGATGATCGGCCAGCGGCGGTTGGCGTCCGGGGCGATCTCGGGCGCGGAATGATCGCGACTGATCAGGCCGGGATTGGCCGCGTCCGAGGCGGGCAGGGGGCGGATGCCGGAATAGGCATAGACGATCTGGCTGTCGTCGAAATGCAGCCCCGGCAGCAGGCCGCGCAGCGCGTCGAGGAAATAGGCGATCTCGGCATCGTCGCAGGCCACGTCGTCGGGGTCGTCGGCGCGGATGTCGGTGGAGCCAACCAGAGCGCGGTCCAGATAGGGAAAGACCAGGCAGATGCGCCCGTCATCGGCCTCGAAATAGATCATGCGGCCCTTCAGCGCGGCCAGCAGCTCGGGGTGGTCCAGCAGAATGTGAGAGCCCTTGGTGCCGCCGATCATCCGCGTGGGCGCGCCAAGCGCCGCGTTCACCCGGTCGATCCAGGGACCGGCGGCGTTCACCACGATGCGCGGGCGCAGGGACAGCGCCCCCTGCGGGCCGGTCAGGTGGATGACGTCGCCGTCCGTGCCGCTCAGCGCGGTGTGGTTCAGCGCGCGTGCGGCGGGATTGGCGCGCAGACCGTCCGCGACCAGCTCCCAGACCAGCCGTTCGGGCAGGGTGACGGCGGCGTCGTAATACTGCCCCGCGGCCTTGATGCGCGGGGTCAAAGGCGGGATCTCGCGCAAGGCGCGGGCGCGCGACCACAGCTGATGGCGCGGCATGACCCGGTGGCGGCGGCCATAGAAGTCGTACATGGCCAGCCCCGCCTTCATCAGCACCGCGCCGCGGCTGCGGGGTGCGGTGGTCGACCCCATCAGCGTGCGCAGTGCCGGGCCGATGCCGCGCAGCCAGGAGAAGATCGGGATGACCGTGGGCAGCGGCCTGACCAGATGCGGCGCGTTTTTCAGCAGCAGGTTCCGCTCCAGCGTGGACTGGGCGACCAGGCGCAGCTCTCCGGTCTCGAGGTACTTGATGCCGCCATGGATCAGGCGCGAGGGCGCGGCCGAGGTGCCGCCGCCGTAATCGCCCTTGTCCACGATCACCGCCTGGACGCCCTGTTCGCACAGGTCGCGGAACAGGCCCGCGCCGTTTATGCCCGCGCCCAGGATCAGCACGTCGATATCTTGGGTCATGGGATGTCCTGCAGGGCCTCGATCCGCGGCCACAGCGGGGCCATGGCGGCGGCGATGTCGGTGAAGACCCCATAGCGGCGCGCCATGTCGGCGGCGCGGGCGGGGTCGGGGTGATGGGTGGTGCTGATCGCGCCCATGTCGCGCGGGTCGTGGCGCGGCGAGGCGAAGATGCCGACCCCCGCGCCCGCGCAGAGCGCCGCGCCCCAGGCTGCGGCCTCCTCGGTCGCGCTGACGGTCACGGGCATGTCCAGCACATCCGCGAACAGCTGTGCAAAGAGCGGCGCGCGGGAAATGCCGCCGGTCACCCGCGCCGCCCTGGGGGCGAACCCGTCGCGCAGGGCGTCAACATGGTGGCGGTGGTTGAAGGCGATGCCCTCGATCACGGCGCGCAGCATGTCGCCGCGATCCTGCCAGCCGCGCAGGCCGAAGAAGCCCGCGCTGGCCTGCGCCCCATAGGGCGATCCGAACAGGTAGGGGTGGAACAGCGCGCTGGAGGGCCGGGCCAGGGCGGCCTCGATTTCCGGGATGACGCGCAGATGGGCGGGCTGGTCGCCCCCTTCGCGGCACAGACTGTCCAGGAACCAGTCGTAATTCGCGGCGGACGCCGGAGAGATCGACATGGCGTTCCATTCGCCCCGCGAGATGCCATTGCGGCAGAACCAGCGCGGATCGGATAGGGGTCGGTCGGTGACGGTCTCGTTGATGGAATAGGTGCCGGCGACGATGGCGACGCAGCCCTGCCCGTACCCGCCCGAGCCCAGGGCCGATGCGGTCACGTCATGCAGTCCGGCCACAACCGGCGTGCCCGCGGCCAGGCCGGTCAGGGCGGCCGCATCCGCCGTGACATGGCCCACGACCTGATCGGGCAGGGCGATGTCAGGCAAGGGCAGGCCCGGCAGGCCGAAGATGCCGGGGATGTCGGGGGCGAAGCCTTGGGTTGCGACATCGGTGAAAGCGGTGCTGGCCTCGGTCAGGTCGGTGCCGATGCGGCCGGTCAGCCGATAGGTCAGCCAGTCCTTGCAGGCCAGCACATGGCCGATCGCGGCAAAGCGCGCGGGGTCATGGTCGCGCAGCCACGCCAGGATCGCCGACGGCGCCGAGGCATGGGGCATCTGCCCCGTCCGCGCCAGCGCGCGCGCGGCGGTCCCGTCCGCGACCCAGCCATCCGCGACGCCGCCCGCGCGGCTGTCCAGCGACAGGATACCCGGCCCCAAAGGCGCGCCCGCCCGGTCCAGCAGATACAGCCCGTCGCCATGCGCGGTCGCGGCGATGGCGCCGATGTCGCGGGCCGGGCGACCGCAGGCGGCGATGGCCTCGGCTACGGCGGCGGCTGTCTGGCGCCACAGGTCCTCCATGTCGCGTTCGACATGGCGGGGCTGGGGCATGACCTGCGCCACGCGGCGGCGCGCGGTGGCTAGAACCCGGCCTGTGGCGTCGAAGATCACCGCCTTGGTGACGGTCAGCCCGTTGTCGATGCCCAGGATCAGCATGGCGTCAGTCCCCCGTCAAGGCGATCTGGACCTCGACACCGCGGCGGCGCAGGGCGGTGATCTGATCGGGGGGCGTGCGGTCGTCGGTGACGATCAGGTCGAAATCCTCGATGCCGCCCATCGAGTGCAGGGCGCGGCGGGTGAACTTGGTGTGATCGGCCAGCAGGATGCGGCGGCTGGCGGCGTCCAGCATGGCGCGCTTCGTCTCGGCCATCTCGGGGGACTGGTGAAAGACCTGGTCGTCGGTGACGGCGGCCATCGACAGGATCGCCACGTCCGCGCGCAGGCGGCGGATCTGGGCGGTGGTCTGCGGTCCCATGAAGGCGTTGCACCAATGGTGGAACTGGCCGCCCAGACCCAGCAGCGTCATGTCGCCGATCTCCTTGATCGCGCTCATCAGCGTCAGCGAATTGGTGATGACCGTCAGCGGTACCCGTGCGGCCAGATGCGGCACCATGCGCAGCACGGTGGTGCTGTCGTCCAGAAACACCGCCTGGCCCGGTTCGACCTGCTGGGCCGCCAGCTGCGCGATGGCGGATTTCTGCGGACCCTGGCGGGTGTCGCGATACAGGTCGCTGGCCTCGATCAGGCTGGTGGGGGCGGCGGACACGATGCCGCGCGACTTGCGCAGCAGGCCCTTGCCGGCCAGTTCGTCCAGGTCGCGGTGCGCGGTCATCAGGCTGATGCCGAAGCGGTCGGTCAGATCCTCGATCCGCAGGCTGCCCTCGGCCATGACGGCCTGCGCGATCAGCTGGCGACGCGCCTGCAGGCGGGCCTGTCGGCTGTCCGAGGGGATCATGTCCATGGGGATGCGGCCCTTGCGTGGGTGGGGCGCGCGCGTGACGGCGCGCGCCCCGGTGGCGTCACTGGTCCAGAACGAAGGCGGCGCTGTAGCTGTCCACGTTCTCCGGCGTGATCAGCAGGCAGTCGAACAGCTGCTTTTCGGTCTCGACGCCGGTCTCTCCGGTCTTGATGAAGGTGTCGGCCTGGCGGACGGCCTCCTCGGCGAAGACAGCGACGGGCTGCAGGACGGTATAAGCCATCTCTCCGGCCTTCACCGCCTCCACGGCGTCGGGGCTGCCGTCAAAGCCGCCCACGGTCACGGCGTCCAGCTTGCCGGCCTCCTTCAGCGCGGCGATGGCGCCGAGCGCCATCTCGTCATTGCCCGAGATGACGCCGGTGATGTCGGGGTTCGCCTGCAGCAGCGACTGCATGCGCTGATAGCCCTGGGTGCGGTCCCAGTTGGCGACCTCCTGGCCGACCTTCTCGAACTCGGGATACTGGCTCAGCACGGTCTCGTAGCCGTTCGAACGGGTCTGGGCGTTGTTGTCCGAGGGGTTGCCGAACAGCTCGACGAACTGACCGCCTTCCTCGCCCATGGCCTCGACCCAGGCCTGCGCGCCCAGGGCCGCGCCCTGCGCGTTGTTCGACACCAGCTGCGCCTTGGCCAGGCCCTCCTGGTTGATCTCGGCGTTGACCAGGAACACCGGGATGCCCGCATCGACGGCCTTCTGGACGGCACCGACCGAACCGTCGGCGTTGGCCGGGTCCAGGATGATCGCGACCGACTGGTTGGTGATCGCGGTGTCGATCAGCGTGCTTTCGGTGTTGGTGTCGCCGCGATGGGCGGCCACGTTGGCGGTATAGCCCAGCTCCTCGGCGGTGGCCTTGGCGACTTCGCCCTCGGTGAACCAGTAAGGGTTGGCCGGATCGTTCACGATCACGGTGATCAGCCCCTCGGCCCAGGCCGATCCGGCCATCAGCGGCACAGTGGCCACGGCGGCCATCAGCATCCGGCGCGTCATCTTCATCATTTGGTCTCTCTCCCTTGGTGTGGTGATCCTGCCCGGTGCGGGGCAGTCTTTCCGCGCGCCATCCCTGTGGCGCGCGGGGAAGGTCGGGGGCAGGGCCTCACGTCTTGCGCGTGCCGCTGCCGTATTGAAGCGAGTTCATCAGCACGGCCAGCACGATCACCGCGCCCGTGAACACCGTCTGCCAGTAGGAGCTGACCCCGATGATCACCAGGCCCGCCGACAGGAAGCCGATGACGAAGGCGCCCAGCATCGTGCCGCGCACGTTGCCGCGCCCGCCGGTCAGGGCCGCGCCGCCGATCACGACCGCGGCGATGGCGGTCAGTTCATACGCGTTGCCCGCCGTGGGTCCGGCCGAGGTCAGCTGCGACGCCAGAACCAGCCCCGCGGCGGCGGCCAGCGCGCCCGACACCATGTAGACGGTGATCTTGACCCGCTTGACCGGCACGCCGGACAGCTCCGCCGCACGTTCGTTGCCGCCCGATGCGTAAAGCCAGCGCCCGAAGGCCGACCGGCCCAGCATCAGCCCCGCGGCGATCGCCACGACCGCCAGCACGATCACGCTGATGGGCACGCCGCCGATGCGGTAGAAGCCCAGCCAGTTGAAGCCGGTATTGCCCAGGGCCTCGGACCCGCGCAGGTTGTTGTAGGTCAGCCCGTTGGTCATCAACAGCGCGATGCCGCGCGCCACGTACATGACCCCAAGCGTCGCCACGAAGGGCGGCACCTTGAAGATCGCGACCAGCACGCCGTTGACCGCGCCAACGGCCGCGCCCACGCACAGCGTCAGCACCACGACCGCCCAGACCGGCGGATACAGGATCACGCCAAGTGCATCCAGTTCGACCCCCTGCATCATCGCGCCGGCGACCACGCCCGACAGCGCCAGGATGGAGCCCACGGACAGGTCGATCCCGCCGTTCAGGATGACCAGCAGCATGCCGATGGACAGGATGCCGAAGATCGCCACCTGGCTGGACATGATCAGCAGGTTCGACAGCGTGAAGTAGTTCGGCGACAGAAACGAGAAGACCGCGATGATGGCGATCAGCGCGAAGAAGGCGCGCCCTTCCAGCAGCAGGCGGCCCAGATGGAACTGGCGGCCTTTCGCGGGGGCGGTCGTGGTGGTTGCGGACATGAGTTCCCTCCCTCGGGCGCGTCAGGCGGCCACGGACTCGCCCGAGGCGGCCATGATCCGGTCCTTGGACACGGTGCTGTCGAATTCGGCCGTGATGCGGCCCTTGTGCATGACGATGATCCGGTGGGCGATGGACAGGCATTCGCTGACCTCGGAGGTGGAATAGACCACCGCCAGCCCGGCCCGCGCGCCTTCCGCCAGCAGGCGGAACACCTCGGCCTTGGCGCCGATGTCGATGCCGCGCGACGGCTCGTCCAGCAGGATCGCGCGGGGCCGGGTGGCCAGCATCTTGCCGATCACGACCTTCTGCTGGTTGCCGCCCGACAGCGATCCGATGGGGGCGCCGCCGCCCGATGTCTTGACCGTCACGCGGCGGATGCTGTCGTCGATCAGGTCGCGTTCGGCGCGGGTGCTGGTGAACAGCCCCCGCGTGAACCGCGCGATCGAGGCCAGCGACAGGTTCTGGCCGACGCTCATGGTCTGGACCAGGCCGTCGCGCTGGCGGTCCTCGGGGACCAGGGCCAGGCCGCGGGCGATGCGTTCGCCGATGGACAGGTGGCTGATCTCGTGCCTTTCCAGCACGATCTGGCCGCCGGTGGCGCGCAGCCGCCCCGCGACCGTCTCCAGCAGTTCGGTGCGGCCCGCGCCCATCAGGCCATAGATGCAGACGATCTCTCCGGCGCGCACGTCCAGGTTCAGCCCGCGCACAAGGTCCTGGCCGGTGGCGTCCGGGACCGACAGGTCGCGGATCGACAGGGCGACCTTGCCCATGGTGCTGTCCGGGGGCGATCCCAGGTCGTAATTCTCGCCGACCATGTTGCGCACGATCCATTCCAGATCGATCTGGGCGCGTGGCGCATAGGCGGTCATCACTCCGTCGCGCAGCACCACCGCATGGTCGGTGATGGTCAGCGCCTCCTCCAGGTGGTGCGAGATGTAAACGATGCTGACGCCCCGCGCGGTCAGGTCGCGGATGACCTTGAACAGCACCTCGACCTCGCTGGCCGACAGGGCGCTGGTCGGTTCGTCCATGATCAGGATGCGGCTGTCCACCGACAGGGCGCGGGCGATCTCGACGATCTGCTGCTGGCCCAGGCGCAGGTCCTCGACCAGGGTCGCGGGGTCGATCTGCTCCTCCAGCTCCTCCATCAGGGCGCGGGTCTGGCGGTCCTCCTCGGCGTAATCGACGCCAAAGGGGCCCATGATCTCGCGGCCCATGAAGATGTTGTCGCGCACCGACAGGTTCGGGGCCAGCGACAGCTCCTGGTGGATGATGGAAATCCCCCGGTCGCGCGCGTCATTCGCATTGGCGAAGGCCACCGGCTGGCCGTCCAGTACGATCTGGCCCGATGTGGGTTGGATCACGCCCGACAGGATCTTCATCAGCGTGGATTTTCCCGCGCCGTTCTCTCCGAAGAGGGTGGTGACCTGGCCGCGATGGATGTCGAAGTTCACGCCCTTCAGCGCGTGGACCTGGCCATAGGACTTGGCCACGTTGCGGGCGGCAAGGACAACCTGGGCGCTCATTGGACCTCCAGCGCGACGGGGGTGATCAGCCAGTTCGACGGGTTGATCAGCCGGAACGCCCCGGTCACCGTCACCTGCTTGCCCGCCAGGGCGGTGGTGTCGATGGGGGCCAGCACCTCGGCCGCCATGGCGCGGTTGATGCCCGATCCCGCGTCCTGGTATTCGATCTGGTTCTTGAAGGCGCCAAAGGCGATGTCGCCCGGCGCGTCGCGCAGGTCGGTGCCGTTGATCGCGGGGCCGGTCTGCACGCGGATGCGCAGATCCTCGGGCAGGCCCTCGACGGTCAGCGGATAGACCCCAGCCCGCGGCTCCCCGGCGGTGCCGGTCACGGTGACCATCATGATGGCGCCGGTCGATGCGGGCGTGCCGTATTCGGCGATGGCCGCGTCCTGATCGGCGGCGATGGCCGCGGCCAGGTCGGTGGCGGGCACCGCGCGTTCGATCACCGCGTCGCGGATGCGCGGGAATTCCTGCGTGCCATAGGTGTCGGGCGAAAACGCCTGCTGGCGGGCATCCGCCTCGGAGCCGACCTGCACCACGGTGGTATCCAGCGCGATGGCGGCCAGGACGGCAAGGCCCAGGGCCGCGGACAGGATCAGGCCGCGACGGCTGGCGGCGGGGGCCCGGGGGGCGGTGGTGCTGTCGGTCATCTGTCTGCCTCTGGCTGGAACACGGGGCGGGCGGGCGCACATCTCATGGTTGATGATAACTTCACGTGATCGACCTCGCGGAGAGAATGCACATCGGGGCCTGCCCTGCGGCGGTCGCCGCACGGGCCGCATCCATGGCGCGAAGGCATGCGGGGCGCAAGCCTGTGCTGGCGAAAGTCGTCATGCGGTCCGGCCTCCCCTCCGGTCGATTCGCGTGGCGCGGGCCTGTGATTGCGGCGATTCCGCGCATCCTTTCGGACGCGAACAGGACTAGCTTAGATGAAATAAATTGCCGTGTCCGTAAAAAAATACGTTCCCTGTGCGATCATCGTGATATAAACCGGGGCCAAGGGATGGAGGCATCATGACGGACAAGCAGCGCGACGTGCTGATCGGAATCGATGCCGGGACCTCGGTCATCAAGGCCGTGGGGTTCGATCTTTCCGGGCGTCAGCTGGGCGCGGCGGCGGTGCCGAATCGCTATGCGACCGGGGCGCAGGGTGCCGCGACGCAGGACATGGCCCGGACCTGGGATGATTGCGCCGCCGCGCTGCGCGGGCTGGCCGATCATATCCCGAACCTGGCGGGGCGGACCGCGGCGCTGTCCGTGACGGGGCAGGGCGACGGCACCTGGCTGGTCGGAGACGACGGCCCGGTGGGCGATGCCTGGCTGTGGCTGGACGCGCGCGCCGCACCGACCGTTGGCCGCCTGGGCCAGGACCGCGCCCGGTTCGAGGCGACGGGCACCGGCCTGAACACCTGCCAGCAGGGCGCGCAGATGGCCCATATGGACGCCCATCACCCGGACCTGCTGGACCGGGCGCGGGTCGCGCTGCATTGCAAGGACTGGCTGTATCTGAACCTGACCGGCGTGCGGGCGACGGACCCGTCCGAGGCCAGCTTCACCTTCGGCAACTTCCGCACCCGTGCTTATGACGACGCGGTCATCGACGCGCTGGGCCTGACGCATCGGCGCGGCCTGCTGCCGCCGATCATCGACGGTACGCAGGTGACCCATCCGCTGACCGCGGATGCCGCTGCGGCGACGGGCCTGCTGGCAGGCACGCCGGTCAGCCTGGGCTATGTCGACATGGTGATGACCGCGCTGGGTGCGGGCGTGCTGGGTGGGGCGGGCGACGTGGCCTGTTCGACGGTCGGCTCGACCGGGGTGCATCTGCGCGCCGTGACCGCCGACCGGGTGCATCTGAACGATCAGGGCACGGGCTATGTCATCTGCCTGCCGGTGCCGGGCGTGGTCACGCAGGTCCAGACCAACATGGCGGCGACGCTGAACCTGGATTGGGTACTGGGCCTGGCGGCGGGCATCCTGTCGGACATGGGCCAGCCGGTGACGCATCGCGACCTTGTCGCGCGGCTGGACGGCTGGCTGGGCCAGGCCGCGCCGGGGCAGATCCTGTACCACCCCTATATCTCGGATGCCGGGGAACGCGGGCCCTTCGTCGATGCTGCGGCGCGGGCCGGGTTCACCGGCCTGTCGGCGGGCCATCGCTATCCCGATCTGGTGCGCGCCGTGGCCGAAGGGCTGGGCTTGGCCATGCGCGACTGTTACGCCGCGATGGGGCCGCTTCCGTCCGAACTGCGCCTGACCGGCGGAGCGGCGCGGTCGCCCGCCCTGCGGCGCATTCTGTCGGCTGCGCTGGACGCGCCGGTCCGCGTGTCCGACCGCGACGAGGCCGGGGCCGCGGGGGCCGCGATGATGGCCGCCGTGGCCATCGGCGCCTATCGCGACATGGACGCCTGCATCTCCGAATGGGTCACGCCCCTGCTGCGCGCCCCCGAGGCCCCCGATCCCCATCTGGCCGCGACCTATGCGCGGCTGTTCCCCGCCTTTGCCGCGACCCGCGCCGCCCTGCCGCCCGTCTGGGCAGCCATGGCGCGGGCCCGCACCACGACAGGAGAGTAGGATGACCCAAGGCCACGAGATGATCGATCTGTTCGTGATCGGCGGCGGCATCAACGGCGCGGGCGTCGCGCGCGATGCCGCGGGGCGGGGCCTGTCGGTCGTGCTGTGCGAAAAGGACGACCTGGCGCAGGGCACCTCGTCGCGCTCGGGCAAGCTGGTCCATGGCGGGCTGCGCTATCTGGAATATTACGAATTCCGCCTGGTCCGCGAGGCGCTGATCGAACGAGAGGTGCTGCTGGCCGCGGCCCCGCACATCATCTGGCCGATGCGCTTCGTGCTGCCGCACAGCCCTGACGACCGGCCCGCCTGGTTGGTCCGGCTGGGGCTGTTCCTCTATGACAACCTGGGCGGGCGCAAGAAACTGCCGGGCACACGCACGCTGGATTTGCGCCGCGATCCCGAGGGCGCGCCGCTGCTGGACAAGTACCACAAGGGGTTCGAATACAGCGACTGCTGGGTCGACGACGCGCGGCTGGTGGTGCTGAACGCGGTCGATGCGGCGGAGCGCGGCGCGACCGTCTTGACCCGCACCGCCTGTGTGTCGGCACGCCGCGAGGGCGACGCCTGGTCCGTGACCACCCGCGACACCGTCACCGGAGAGGAACGGCAGTTCCGCGCCCGTTGCCTGGTCAACTGCGCCGGTCCCTGGGTCAGCGACTTCATCACCCGCGTGGCGGGGTCGAATTCGGCCCGCAACGTGCGCCTGGTCAAGGGCAGCCATATCATCGTGCCGAAATGGTGGGCGGGGACCAACGCCTATCTGGTGCAGAACCACGACAAGCGCGTGATCTTCATCAACCCCTACGAGGGCGACATGGCGCTGATCGGCACGACCGACATCGCCTATGACGGCCGGGCCGAGGACGTCACCGCCGACGAATCCGAGATCGACTATCTGCTGGCCGCCGTGAACCGCTATTTCAAGGAAAAGCTGCGCCGGTCCGACGTGATCCACAGCTTTTCGGGCGTGCGCCCGCTGTTCGACGACGGGCAGGGCAACCCGTCGGCGGTCACGCGTGACTATGTGTTCGACCTGGACCAGACCGGCGGCGCGCCGCTGCTGAACGTCTTCGGCGGCAAGATCACCACCTTCCGCGAACTGGCCGAACGCGGCATGCACCGTCTGACCGAGCTGTTCCCCCAGATGGGCCCCGACTGGACCGAGACCGCGACCCTGCCGGGCGGCGAGATCGCCAATGCCGATTACGAAAGCTTTGCCAACCTGCAGCGCGAACTGCACCCCTGGATGCCGCGCGCGCTGGTCCAGCATTATGGCCGCCTGTACGGCGCGCGGACCAAGGATGTCGTGGCGGGCGCCATGACCCTGTTGGACCTGGGACGTCATTTCGGCGGACAGCTTTACGAGGCCGAGGCGCGGTACCTGGTCGCCAAGGAATGGGCACGCACGCCGCAGGACATCCTGACCCGGCGCACCAAGCATTATCTGCACCTGACCCGGGACCAGCAGGCGGCCTTTGCCGCGTGGTTCGACGACACCCTGGCGCCGGAGATTGCGTGATGCTGACCCTGTCGCTGAACACTAACCCGCTGGTCAACCGCTTTGCCGATCCGGACGACCTGATCGACACGGTCGCGCGCGATCTGCGCATCCGCGACCTGCAGTTGACGCATGAGTTCATCAATCCCTCCTGGCCCGCGCCGGTGATCCGCCGCCTGACCCGGCAGATGCGTGCGGCGCTGGACCGGACCGGGGTGCGCGTCACCAGTGGCATGACCGGGCCCTATGGTCGGCTGAATCATTTCGGCCATCCTGATGCGGATGTGCGGAGATACTATGTCGACTGGTTCAAGACCTTCGCGGACATCACCGCCGATCTGGGCGGGCGGTCGGTGGGCACGCAATTCGCGATCTTCACCTATCGCGATTACGACGGTCCGGCCCGGCGCGAGGATCTGATCCGCATCGCCATCGACTGCTGGGCCGAGGTTGCCGAGCATGCGAAGGCCGCCGGGCTGGACTATGTCTTCTGGGAGCCCATGAGCGTGGGCCGCGAATTCGGAGAGACGATCCCGGCCGCCCTGGCGCTGCAGGACCGGCTGAGCGCGGCCGACATGGCGGTGCCGATGTGGATGATGGCCGATATCGACCACGGCGACGTCACCAGCCCCGATCCGGACGATCTGGACCCCTATGCCTGGGCCCGCGCCGTGCCGCGCGTCAGCCCGATCATCCACATCAAGCAGTCGCTGATGGACAAGGGCGGCCACCGCCCCTTCACCGCCGAATTCAACGCCAAGGGCCGCGTCCAGCCGGAACCCCTGCTGGAGGCGCTGGCCCAGGGCGGCGCGGTCGACAACGAGATCTGCCTGGAGCTGTCCTTCAAGGAACGCGACCCGAACGACCGGCAGGTCATCGCCCAGATCGCTGAAAGTGTCGCATTCTGGGCGCCGCATATCGACACCGGGGCGGATAAGCTGAATACCTGACCCATCATCGACAGGACGCCCCATGCCCCAGCCCTTCGCCTTTGCCACCGCCACCGAGATCCTGTTCGGCCGGGGGCAGGCGGCGATGGCCGCCGGGCGGGTCGCGGCCCTGGGGCGGCGGCTCCTGCTGGTCCACGGCCGCGACCCCGGCCGCAGCGCGGCGCTGGCCCGCGATCTGTCGGCGGCGGGCTGTTCGGTCGCAACCTTCGCCGTTCCGCATGAACCCGACATCGCCCTGATTGAGGCAGGCGTCCGGACGGGCGCGGAGGTTCAGGTCGTCGTCGCGATGGGCGGCGGGGCGGTGATCGACGCGGGAAAGGCCCTTGCGGCCTGCCTGACCATGACCCGTCCGCTGATGGATCATCTGGAGGTCGTGGGACAGGCGCTGCCGCTGGACCATCCCCCGTTGCCCTTCGTGGCCATCCCCACCACCGCCGGCACCGGGGCCGAGGTCACCCGCAACGCCGTGATCGGCGTCCCCGAGGCGCGCCGCAAGGTCAGCCTGCGCGATGCGCGGATGCTGCCGGCGCTGGCCATCGTGGACCCGGCCCTGACGGACGGCTGTCCGCGGGGGGTGACGCTGGCCTCGGGGCTGGATGCCGTCACGCAGGTAATCGAGCCCTATGTCTGCACCCGCGCCAATCCGCTGACCGACGCGCTGTGCCGCGATGCGATCCCGCGCGGGTTGGCGGCGCTGATCCGCCTGATGCAGGCCGAAGACCCGCAGGCGCGCGACGAGATGGCCTGGGTCAGCCTGTGCGGCGGCCTGGCGCTGGCCAATGCGGGGCTGGGCGCGGTGCATGGGCTGGCCGGCCCCCTGGGC